>DATBMW010000048.1:0-13518 GCA_036554645.1 Nitrososphaera sp. | reverse complement strand
AGTGCCCTTGAAAGGCTCTGCTGGTGCAGGTCCAGCTTGCGCATCAGCCCCTTGAAAGAATAATTCGACCCGGCCTCATTGAGGATTGTGAGGACCTTGTTGTCGTTGTTGTGGAAGTCGCTTGAAGAAGGCGAGTCCTCCTGGCTTACTATTATCTGTGCAGTCTTTCCCGAACTCACCTCGACAGATTTCTCTGCCTTGGCCTCTTCTTTGAGCGGGGCTGCTTCTTTCTCCACTTCCATCATTAGCGCTCCTTGCAGTTATAAATTGTAAAGTCGCCGCCTGCTGAGCAGGTAAGCAGAGTGCTACTATAGCACCTCTATGGAATCTTTGTCAAAGCCCATGCCCCTCAGGAGGGTTTTGGCGATTT
Source organism: Nitrososphaera sp. (assembly GCA_036554645.1). Classification (GTDB taxonomy): domain Archaea; phylum Thermoproteota; class Nitrososphaeria; order Nitrososphaerales; family Nitrososphaeraceae; genus Nitrososphaera. The sequence continues at coordinate 13,148 of DATBMW010000048.1, read as the reverse complement.
CTCTGTGGTCGCCCTGGAGCTCTATCCGGCCTTCCTTGAAGGTGCCGCCTGTTCCAATCTTGTGTCTCATTTTCTTTGCTATTTCCCGGGCATCCTGCCTGTCCTGAAGGCCGGTTATCGTGGTGACAGGCCTGCGGAACTTTCTGATGTCTTTGGAAATAATTATGCGCAGCTCTCCTTTCTCTATTTCGCGGATAAGCTCGTCCATTGAATCATTGTCAGAAGACACCTGCATTATCTGTGCACTCCCGGGTTCAAAAGGGTTATCCCTGCGAAAAAAAGTCATGGGCGCTCGTCCACCTGCACTGGCACTTCGAGCTGGCGCCCGTAGCGGTTCACCGTCAGCTTTAGTTTCTGGTTCATCTGCTTGTTCCTGACGTGGGACGCGATCTGAGATGGGTCCTCAACCCTGCTTCCGTCTATCTCTTCAATGATGTCTCCCCTCCGAAGCCCCGCGTCATCTGCCGGGCTGTACGGCTCGACTCTTGCGACGAGCGCTCCCTCCCTTGCCGGCAGGCCGTAATGGCGTGCTAGCTGCGGAGTCACCCTCATCGACGCAATTCCGATCCAGGGCCTGCTCACCCTGCCCTTTTCGATGAGCTCCTTTAATATCGTCCTGGCAGTATTTGCAGGTACTGCAAAACCGATTCCCTGCGCGTACGGCATGTTTGCTGTGTTGATGGCTATTACTTCCCCCTTTGTGTTGACCAGCGGCCCGCCGGAATTTCCGGGGTTAATCGCTGCGTCAGTCTGTATCAGCTCCAGCACTCCGTTTCTTGTCTGGATGCTCCTGTTCAGCGAGCTGACTATGCCAGCTGTCACTGCAGGGCCTCCGGTAAAGCCAAACGGGTTGCCTATTGCAAGCACGATCTGGCCCGCCTTGAGATCATCAGAGTTCCCAAGCTGGGCAGCCGGTAGCGGCTGATCGGACTCTACTTTCAGCACTGCCAGGTCCGTCACGTCATCGCTTCCGGCCACTTTTCCCCTCAGCACTGTGCCATCTGCAAGCGTTACCTTTAGCCGCTCTGCATCATCTATGACATGGTTGTTTGTCAGGATGTAGCCCTTCTCGTCAATAATGACTCCAGAACCCACGCCTTCCACGGGGAAAACCCGAAAGACCTGGTCCTGAAGCATCCTGACGCTGGCAATGTTGACTACGCTCTTTCCGACCTTGTCCACCGCGTTCACGAGTACGTCTTCTGAAACAGGTACCGTTATTTCGCGATCACCTTTGTTGAATTTCGCATTACAGTATATAGCATCGCGCACGATAAATTGACCGGCTTTGGCAAAACCCGGTCACAGCTAATTTGTAATCTTGGCCTTCTTTAATACAAAAACGATAGCGGCTGTGCCAGCAACGGCGATTCCTACCGTGGCCAGTACCCATCCCAGTGGGAACCCGTGCACCCTAGGCTCTCTATTGTTCAGCAGGCTGTAAGAATAGTCATTGATGTCGGGCGCCTGGTCATTGAGGAAATAATAGAAATAGACGTTGTTGTTCGCAAAGTTATCCGGCGCGCTGCGATACTCTACCCATTCATTCAAGGATCCATTCTTGATTGCCTGAACCATTTCTGCCTTCTTTGTTTCCATCCACGCCTCCCCCTTGTAATCATAATATCCCTGCCAGGCAGCCTTTAGATCGCCCTTTGAGTAAGGCGGCGTGTCAAGGCATGGCTTTTCCGGCCAGTCGCTGTCCAGAATGCAAGCAGCATAGGCCGGCTGCAAAGCAATGCCTGCCGATATGATCAGAAGGGCGGCCGCAAATAGCATGTCGCAGATCTGATTGCATTATTCGGGCTATTAAGCACCGGCTATGGCCTATAGTGCGCTGCAAATGTATTGGGCTCTGTGCCCGAAACATCCCTTGCAAATTGCGACCTGAGGAGCATGCCATAGACCACCAGATCGCGTGACATCATCTCCACTCTCTTGGCCAGCCTTGCATTGGATATTGCGCTGCCTGTAAAATCCTGCTCGCCTCCCACCGACACTCCGTAAGGCATGCTCCAGCCGTAGCATTGCCGGACGGCCGTTCTCATCTGCTCCATCACGGTCAGTCCTTTTTCATGCGAAGCCACGATATATCCGAACAATTTGCCGGCAAATTCCTCGTAAAAGTAGTCAAGAAAGTTCTTTAGACCACCAGACATTGACCCGTGGTAGTCAGGGGTGGCAAGTACAAATGCGTCGGCCCATGCGACGTGTTCTGCGGCCAGCTCAACTTCCTTTGACGCTTCAGCGTTTGGATTGTATAGCGGGAGTGCTGTCTTGCCCAGCTCAAATATCCGGACTTCAGCGCCGTGCTTTTTGGCATGTTCGAGGACTATTTTTAGAGCGCGTGTACTGTACGACTGACCTCTAGTGCTGCCGGCCACCCCCAGGACTTTGAAATCAGTTGTTGATGGCATATCTCTCTGGCAGATCCAACAGTATCAATTCTGTAGGCTGCTCTGCCACTATTGAAAGCTTGCTCTCATTCTCTATCCTTGCGGCATCTCTCGTCTTTAGCGAGTTGCCATTCAGCTTTATGCCGCCATCTATTACGAAAATGTAGGCCTTGTGCTCCGGCAAGATGGTGTGTTCTATTCTGCCGCCCGGCTCCATGGACGAAACATAGATAGCCGCATCCTGATGAATGTGAAGAGCCGGCCCATCCGATTGATCTTCCGGGACGACAATAGGCAGGAGCCTGTTTCTCCTCCCCTCCTTTGAGAACTTTTTCTGCTCCCATGATGGCGGCAGGCCACGCCTGTTTGCAAATATCCACATCTGCAATAGCCTTAGCGGCTTTTCTTTGGAGTGGTTGTACTCGGAGTGCAGTATGCCGGTTCCAGCAGTCATCCTCTGGACCTCTCCAGGCTGTATCACTCCATGGTTGCCTTGGTTGTCCTTGTGCTCCAGCTCACCGTCAATCACGTAGGTGATTATTTCCATATCCCGGTGCGGATGAAAGCCAAAGCCGGTTCCGGGCTTTATGATGTCGTCATTGAAGACGCGCAGCGGTCCAAAGTTCATGTTCTGCGGATCTCGGTAGTGATCGAAGGAAAAGTGCCAGTTGGTAGACAGCCAGTCCTCTTCGTTGTGGTAGTGTTCGTTTGATCGGATTATCTTGATCATGCCTTTCTAATGGCGGGCAGGATATTTAAGCATGGTAGCATTTCCTTACCTAGTTAGTTTGTGTCACACTACCAGGTTAGCCGGCACTTGCTGCTAGATTTACAGACCCTGATTTCTGCGAGTCTAGAGCTACTCTATATTACTAATGCAGATTCTTGAAATAATTGTTCCTGCTTGATTCCACAGTTGTACAACAAGGGCTCATGCAGGAACTGCGGCACATCCCAGAAGCCTCTGTCGATATGCATAATGTGCAAGGAGGATGTTTCGTGGTTGTGCGACAACTGCGGCCGCGCTGACGATGCGACCCATAACCATCTCTCTACCCACATCATCCACAGCAACGCGTAAAGTCTCTAATCAGCTTCTCGGACTTTCCATGTTCTGGAGCGGCAAGGCGATCTTGCTCTCTTGCACCTGAATAGATTCCTGTTGCTCCGGCTTTGGCTGTGCAGTCGGCGCAACGAGCTGCTGGCTCCTTGCAAGGAATTCCAAGAGTATCCTGCTCCGCTCGTCCGACATCTCGCTTGTCTGTACTTCAAAAACTCCATGGACTACCAGCTTGTCGTCTTTTGACTGGTAGAGCCCAACTTCGATGAGGCCGTGCCCGCTGCTCACAATTGCCTCCTTCATGCAGTCTACGAGCAGCTGCGAGTCGGGGAACGGGCGGGGGACGTAGGACACCACTTCGTCGATGATGGTATCACCATAGATCATAACAGGGCTGCTTATCAGCAGATAGTTTGGCACCTTGATGAGCCTGCCAGTGCGGACAGACGGCAGCCGCTCACCATCGCCCACTTCCATGACAGTGGTCCTCAAAAGCCCGATCTCCATTATGTCGCCCTTGGTCATGGCGCCTCCAGATGAAATCTTGATCCTGTTGCCGACCTTGATGTCCTTGATCTTCTTGATGACCATGCTGGCAACGAGGTCAGCAATGAAATCCTTAAAGACAAAGGAAAACCCCATCGAGCTAAAGACTATGCTCAGTAATGGGATGTATCCCAGTATGCTTTCGGTGGCCATCCGCTGCCTTGTTGCCTGCAAAAGCAAGATTAAGCCGATGACTTGAAAAGTTCTTACCAGAGAAGAAAACTAGATTGACAGCCGCCTGGAACATGAGAGGCATTCTACTATCGCGCGCTTTTCTTCGTTCTCTATCACCCTGAACTTTTTCGAGCCGCACCGGGGGCATATGGGGCAGGCCCTCAGCGCCTTTCCCATAACTACCACTTTTGGGGCTGGCTGTCAGAAGTCGTGGCAGCCAAAACCCTGATCCTCTCAATTCCATCAACATTCTCCATCACTTTTGCCACCGCCTTCGGAACGAGGTGCTTCCAGGGCTTGCCCGCTACTATCAACTGACGTATGTTCGTGGCATTGAACTGCGCCTTTTTCGCAAACTTGGGACGCCTGATCTCAATACTAGGATCCTGCGCCAGGGCGAGATGCTTTACAAAGTCGTTTCCAGAGTACAGGACGTCAAAGGCCGGGACCATAGACCTGAGGTAGGCAAGCCACCTCGCATTGTTGTCATCATTTGGGATGGGGACAATGAAGCATTTCGAAAGGTCAGCCCCTCCCTCTGACAGGGCCGCGTGGATCATTGAAATCCTCTCGCCTGCAGTGAAAGGATCCCTGTCAATATAGTTGAACTGGGCACTGCCTATCGCTATCACGAGCTCGTCGCACTTGCTGAGAATCTGCTTTGCGAGGGCGAGATGGCCATTGTGGAAGGGCTGGAATCGGCCAAGCATCAGGCCGCGCCGGGCAGTCATTTCTTACCTAGCTTTGCCTTCCACTGCTCTATTTCCTTTGCTTCTATCTTGCGAAAGATCGGCTCCACGCTTCCAAGCTGGTGGCCGGGTTTGACAGCATCAGCATCTTTTGCCGACTCCCAGCTCTGGTCATGCACGCTGCCGTCGAGATTTAGCTGGGCCCAGATCTTTTCGCAGGAAAAAGGCGTGAAAGGCTCTAGCATGATGGCAAGCGAGCGCACCGCGTTGACCGAGAAATAGAGTGTCGTTGCCGCCGTATCTTTGTTAGCCCAGGGTGCGTTTGACTGAAAATACTGATTCATGAATGTGCTGTATTTCAATATCCTTTTCAGCGCCCTGTCTATTTCGTTTCTTGACAGGAGCTCGCGGGATTCGTCGGCTGCGGCCGCGACTTCCTTTGCGATTTCGTCGCCTGAACCTGAAGGGCCGGGTACCTGGCCACTGAAATTCTTTTGCGTGAACGAAAGCGCCCTGTTCACAAAGTTTCCTACGTTTGCTATCAGCTCGTTGTTTATCCTCTCATAGAACGCATCAAAGTCAAAGTTCAGGTCATCCTGCGAAAAGGTGATCACTGACGCGATGTAAAACCGCAAATAGTCGGGGCTAAAGGAAGAAGTGAAATCCCGTAGCCCTATGTACCAGTTCCTGCTCTTTGATATCTTTTGGTTCTGCAGCATCAGGTGCCCCCTTGTCGGGATGTAGTCTGGCAGCTTGTATTCAGAGTCCATTCCGAGCCGCATCGCCGGGAGAAAGAGGTAGTGGTGGTAGACGATATCCTTGCCGATAAAGTGGTAGATCTCGGAATCGTTCCAGAATTTCCTGCCGTCCATTCCTTTTTCGCCGACAAACTTTGCCAGAGTCGAGATGTAGCAGAGGTGGTTGTCAAACCAGCCGTAAAAGACCTTGCCCTTTGCTTCCGGCAGCGGTATTGGCACGCCCCAGGACAGGTCCCGGGTAATGTCCCAGTCCTGCAGCCCTTCATTTATCCAGTTGACAACATAGTTTCTGACATCTGGCTGCAGGTTCTCATTTGACATCAGCCAGTCCTTCAGCTTTTCGCCGAGGCTTGAAAGCCGGAAAAAATAGTGCTTGCTCTCCTTTTTGACCGGCGGCCTGCCGCATATGGCGCATTTTGGTTCCAGGATCTGGTCGGGCACGCGCCCGCACTTTTCGCACAGGTCAGAGTATTGATCTTCGGCCCCGCAGTACGGGCATTTGCCGATGACGTACCTGTCAGGCAAGAACTTTTCGTCAAAGGTGCAGTAGAACTGTATCACATTCTGGTCATAGATGTAGCCGTTTCTAGAGAGTTTTTCAAAAACCTCCTGGACGAAGCTGACGTTTTCTTTCGAGCTGGTCTTGTAGAAAAAGTCAAACGAGATCCCAAGCGAGGCAAAGTCGTCGCTGTCCCTCCTGTTCCAGTAAGCGACATAATCTGCCGGGCTCTTGCCCTCTTTTTCTGCCCTGATGAGTATCGGCGTGCCAAAATCGTCAGAGGCGCAGATGTGGTAGATCTCTCTGCCGGCAAGCCGGGAAAACCTTGTGAAAATGTCAGCGGGCAAATAAGTAGACGCGATGTGGCCAAGGTGTATTTCGCCATTAGCGTACGGAAGCGCGCTGGTGACCACTGCGCTTTTCTCCGGCATCACAGTTCCACCCTTCCGACTAGATTTTAACCTAACGCGAAGACCTGCAATAATTACTGGTTCTCGTACTCTTCGTGGTACTTTGCCCTTCCCCTTCTCATTATCAAAAAGAGCAGCAGTATCACACCTATCCACACTGATCCCATTATCATGTTGGTAAAGCTGACGTAGAGGTACGGCATCGATTCTACCAGGTCTTCCTGGATGGCCCGAAGCGACGCGTGCATGTCTGACATGCCCGTGTTGTACTCGGTGCTGTAAATTTCAAGTGAAGATATCGAGTTGGCCCTCGAAAGTATGCGGTCAAGCTCGGCCTGTATCAGTGCAAAATCTGTCCTAGCAGTAGGAAATGACCATACCGGGTTGCCGCTCTCTGGAAGCGCCCTTTGCGCCTTGGCGACATAGCCAGACAGTCCTTCCGGCGTCTGCGCGGTCTCGGCGCGCGCCAGGTATCCCAGCGCTGTGTCAACAGGGTAGATGGCCTGCTGGTATCCGTAGAAAGCCATGCCCGCACCAAAGGTGATAAAGGCAACAACTCCGATAGCCATCAGCTTGTTAGACGACGCCATGAACGACTACGATATAGCTCTTCAGGCGATATTTAGATGTGGCGGAATCAGCTTCCATTGATTCCGATAACCATTTTATAGTGAGCAAGGACGAGAATCATCAGAATTGGCGCTTGTCAAGGTGGCCCAGAAGGGCGAGATAAAGGAAAATGGGGGCAAAGAGCTCAACGTCAACGGGACAAGGGTCGCGCTTTTTTTCGCAAACGGCAAGTACTATGCCATCGAGGCTCTCTGCAGGCACCAGGACGGCTCACTTGCGCCGGGCAAGATCGACGGCGAAGTAGTCGAGTGCCCGCTGCATTCCTGGCATTACAACATTAGGACGGGCGAGCTGCTCGACTACCTTGAAGGGGTCAAGCTCTCGACTTACAAGGTGGACGTCAAGGGAAACGACATCTTTATCGAAGTTTAGGACAAAGTAAAAAACAGGGGCTGGCGGCTCTGAAAGCGACTATTGAGGATTTACAACACTCTCAGCCGCAGGGTCGAAGACCTAAAGCCGCATAACAATTCAGTGGGAATCTATGTCTGCGGAGTCACAGTCTACGACGATTCGCACATCGGCCATGCGCGCACAGTCATTGTCTTTGATGTCCTCCGGCGGTACCTCATTTCAAGCGGCTACAAGGTATCGTTTATCCAGAATTTCACCGACGTGGACGACAAGATAATCAACAGGGCAAAGGCCGAGGGAAAAAAGGCAGAGGAGATCTCGGAAAAATACATCGAGAACTATTACCGCGACTTTGGCGGCCTGAACGTGCTAAAGGCAGATCACCAGCCAAAGGCCACGGATCACATCAAAGAAATGATCGAGCTCATAGCCGGCCTGATAGAAAAAAAGCATGCCTATCTCACACTTAACGGCGTTTATTTCCGGGTCAGGTCTTTTTCCGGCTACGGCAAGCTGTCAAGAAAGCCGGTCGAAGAGCTAGAGTCAGGGGCAAGGATCGAAGTTGACCCATCAAAGGAGGACCCGCTCGACTTTGCGCTCTGGAAATTTTCCTCCGAAGATCCGGCGTGGGAGAGCCCGTGGGGCAAAGGGAGGCCAGGCTGGCACATCGAATGCTCTGCAATGTCGATAAAGTACCTTGGTAGCACCTTTGAGATTCACGGAGGTGGCCACGACCTGGTATTTCCCCACCATGAAAACGAGATAGCACAGTCAGAATCGTACACGGGCCAGGAATTCGCAAAGATATGGATGCATTCCGGGATGGTCACGATAGACTCTCAAAAGATGAGCAAGTCGCTCGGCAACATCGTGGTCATTGACAAGGCGCTGAAGCGCTGGGGTATGAATTCTCTCCGGCTCTACTGCATTTCTGTCCATTACTCAAAGCCTCTCGACTATACTGACGAATTGCTGCAAGAGTCGGTCCAGCGGTGGCGCCAGATAGAGACATGCGTCTACGAGTTGCGGTCGGCCGCCGGTGCCGGCGGGGACATGGAAGCAGCTGACAGGATGTGTGACGAGTCCGCAAAGGCGTTTGAGGCGGCCATGGACGAGGACATGAACACGGCGCTGGCCCTGACTGGGCTCATGAAGTTTGTGGCGCGAATCAACCAGCTCGCGTCGGCAGACAACCTGAGCAGGCAAATGGCCGACAGGCTGCTGACGGCGCTCCAGAAAATGATGGGTGTGCTGGGGCTCCGGGTCGTAGAAGCAGACTGGGCGGAGAAGGGCGAGATTGAGGAGCTGATCAAAGAGCGCTCGAGGCTGCGCGAGGCAAGAAAATTCAAAGAAGCTGACGAGCTGAGAAAAAAGCTGCTCGAGGAACGGTCTGTCGAGCTGATGGACCACAGGGGCCGGACTGTCTGGGTAAAAAGGGAAAGGGCGTCAGAATAGCAGACAGTTTTTCACCCGCTTGTGCATCTTGTTGCACTTCGGGGCTAATGAGATCGCTTTACATCAGAATCCCGTAGCCAATGAAGATACTCGACGGCAAGCGCGTCGGATCGGTAACCATATTTGAGGACACCATAATGCTGGGCGAGGTGGTGGGAGACGTCATATTGAACACCGGCCATCTAGAGTTCAAGGGCAAAGTCCTCGGGAACCTCTTTGTCAGAGCCGGCACCTGCAGGATGCTGGGGATAATCAGGGGCAACCTCGTAAACGAAAAGGGCGACGTCGAGATATTCGGAACAGTCCACGGCAAGGTCGTGACGAAATCCGGCTATACCTACATCAACCCTGAAAGCAAGGTCGGGATCGTAGAGAACGCCCCCGTAACTCTGCCTGCAGAAAGCAGGGCGCTTGTAAAGGGCACGGTCACCTAGGCACTCTTTATCTTGTCCAGATCTTTTTGAAGCATCTCTATCGTCTTTGGTATCTCTTTTTCCGCACACAGGAGGCAGATCTGCTGGAGCGAAAGCGGGTAAGTGAAATAACGCTCGTTCAGGGCGATGTCGCGCTTGCACGATACACATTTTTTCATCTTGTAGGCGTCGGTGTTCTTGACTATCAAACGTCAATGATGTCTCCCTGGTCAGGCGCGTGCGCATCAAAGCCGTATTTTTCCTCTATTTCCTCTGCGAACTTTACGCATGACGGCCCATCGCCGTGCACCGTCAGGACCTTGGGATTTCCCTTGACCCTGTCAAGGATCTCAAAGAGCTCACTCCTGCTATTATGCCCGGAAAATTCAAACCGCTTTACGTCCGCGTAGCACTTCCTCATCTTTCCATCAATGTTGGCGATCTTTTTGTCGAGGAGCAACCTGCCGGGCGTTCCCTCTCCCTGGTACGAAACCATTGCGATCCCGTTCTTGTCGCTGCCTGCCAGCTGCTGCGTATAGTGTATCGCAGAGCCGCCGACTAGCATGCCGGCCGGCGAAATTATGACGCAGGGCTCATTCACCACCTTGCGCCTCCTGGCCCAGCCCTGGATCCACTCGGCTTCTCCTACCGCTTTGCGGAACATCTCTGCGTCGCGGAGAAATGCCGGGTGCCGGCTCATTATCTGGTTGGCCTTTAGCGCCATGCCGTCCATCACCACTTTATGCTTGAAATCGTAGGCCTTGAGCACGCACGCGATTTCCTGCGCGCGCTCCACTGAAAACGAGGGAACAAATAGCGTCCCTCCGCGCTCTATGACATCATATGCAAACTCGATCAACCCCCTCTCGGACTCTTCGCGCGGGACCTGCTCGTTCTGCGAGTAGGTGCTCTCTATTATCATCATGTCTATATCGCCGATGTCAAGGTCTGCCGGGCGCAGGAGCTTTGATCCTCTTGTGTTGATGTCGCCTGTGTAAAACACCTTCTTGCCTTCGTGCTCAACAACGACGGTCGCGCCCCCTACTACGTGACCCGATTCGTGAAGGGTCACTTTTGCGTCGTTGACTGCATAAGGCTCCCTATACTGAAGGTTTTTCGAGCTTTTCAACATCGTCATCACGTCGAGGTACTCAAATGGCAAAAAGAACCCGGAGAGCTTTATCATGTCGGCGATGAGGAGCTCTGATAGCTCAAAGGTAGGCAAAGTGGCAAGCGCGGGTATGTCTGTCGAGCCCGACAGGTAGAGAGACGGCGCAAATCCGGAGTGGTCAAGATGGGCATGCGTTATCACTACGGCGTCGACTTCTTTTGGCATGATGTGCATCGGAAAGACCGGCTCGCGTTTCAACAGGACACCATAGTCCATCAGGATGTTGGTGTTGTTGCAGTTTACCAGAAAAGCGGAGCGGCCGACTTCCTTGGCGGCTCCCATAACCTTAACTCTCAAGTTGTATTTCTCCTAAAGGTCAAGTCATATGCGCTTTAAATCTTGCTAAAGTGAACCTGCCACAAAGGCTCCGGCGCAGCGGGGTTCTCCAGTTTCTGCAAGTAGCGGTACCCGCATTCGTCAAGCACCACTTCAAAGTCATAACCATTGCTGGCAGATTCACCGGCGGCTTGAACAATTAGTGAATCTCTGACCAAGTCCGCCTTTTCGTGCCTTGCATAGACATACCACAGGTTATGCGCGCCGCGAAGCCGGTCGAGCTCGGCACGCCTTGAATCAGGGAGCTTTGTATAGTACTTGTTCATGAGCTCGGTGTTTACGTCCTCCCACGTCGGTGTCCTCCACCAAGCGACGCGTTCAAATCCATGGCCGTCAAACTCCGCTGCAAGACTTATGCCCTGGTCAAGCGTGGTAACTATTACGTCTGTACTGCGCGCCAGAGGATCCCGGAAATCCTGCCCCGGCTCCATCCACCCGACAAAAATCACGTCGTATCTCTTGTCAAGCCAGTGCGCGTCGGTTATCCTGACATGGTCTGGCTTTACGACGCCCAGTCCGTAGAAAATGCTTTCGTTCTTTTCAATCCCTTCTGCTTTTGGGAGGATCTCCCTGACGTGCCGCAAAAAGTCTCCGTAGCCGCATCCAACGTCAAGGTAGCTCGGATCGGTCGAGAGAGACCTGGCTATCGCCGCAACCCGCATGACATCGACTTTGCGGTAGGCAAAATACGAGCCGCAAAAAAGCGGAAAGCTATAGCGCTCGTGGTACGGCGAGACGGCGGCTGAGCGAAACACGGCAAGTGCCTGCCTTGCCTTTTTCAGATCTTCGATTCCAGACGGCATGGTTAATCGAAAATTACTTCCCACAGCCTGGCGTCGCCGGTCAGCGCGTGTAATTTCTGCATGTAGCCAAATCCACAGTCGTCAAGGACAGATTCAAAGTCATAGCCGTCTTTTGCATTTTCAGTTTCAAGCCACGACTTTAGCCCTGCCCTTGCCGGCTCGGTGAGCCCGGGCCGCGCGTATACGTACCAATAGTTGTGGGCTGACCGGAGCTTCGCCAGTCGCTCCTTCTCTTCCGCCGCAAGCCCGGGAGTGTAGTATTTGTTCATGAGTTCCGTATTAACGTCGATCCACGACGGCGTCTTCCACCATGCTATGCGCTTGTAGCCAAATTCCTCGTATTCACATCCTCCGTTTATCCCGCACTGGCCCCCTGCGTCAAACGTGGTAATAACGCAGTTTGCAAAGCGCGCGACGTCCCTGCGGAAATCCTGCCCCGGCTCCATCCACCCGACAAATGCGACGTCTGAGGGCCGGGAAAACGCCTCTATGGGAATCAGAGAGATGTACTCTGGCTTTTGAACCTGGAATGAATAGAAAATTCCGCCCTCTTTTTCTATCCCGGCGGCGTCGCGCAGATGTTCGCGCACCCTGGCGAGAAAGTCGCCATAGCCGCATCCAACGTCAAGGTAGCTCGGATCGGTCGAGAGAGACCTGGCTATCGCCGCAACCCGCATGACATCGACTTTGCGGTAGGCAAAATACGATCCAGTGAAAAATGGAAAGATGTACCTGGCGTGGTGTGGATGGGGATTGCCTCCGAGGAACTGCCTGTAAGCTTTGTACGCGCTCTGCAGCTCCTGGATCGCAAAAGGCACAACATTTCAAAACGTTTGAAGTCCCTATAATTTTTTCCGCTGCAAGAGACGCGCCTACTTTGGTATAACGCTGTTTGGAAAAACCCAAAAGGCTTATTAAGTTCCGCCAATTACTACGGGGGTATGGTTAGGAAATTTGATGATTGGTGGAGAACCGTTCCAGCTGACTTGAAGACCAAGGCTCGCAAGGGCGACGAGGCAAACAAGCCGTTGCTAAACCAGGTTAACTATGTTCTTCTGCATCTTCACTTGGCAGGCAAGCACGATGCAAAGCCAACACATGAAGAGCTGAAGGATTGGCTTCACAGCGGCCAAGTAGACGTTCTCAGAATGAACAAGTAATTTTTTTCCTTTCCTTTTCTATTTTTCTTTTTTTGCAGCTGGCGCGCCAGTTTGTTATAACAGCGTTTTGCCGCATGCATAGGGTTTAAATAGTTTCGGTCAATACAGAGGTCTAAGTGAATTATAGATGCCAATTGCTATACTTCCAGACGTTGATGAGCAAAGATGCATCGGCTGTGCGCTCTGCGTAGAGATCTGCACTGCCCTCGGTCCGGACGTTCTCAGAGTAAAACCGGTCGAAGGATGGAAGAGAGGTAAGGCGTTCGTCTTTTATCCAGAAAGGTGCATTTCAGA
>DATBMW010000067.1:0-2699 GCA_036554645.1 Nitrososphaera sp. | reverse complement strand
GGCAACAGGCGGCCTCGTGACACAGCGCTGACGACCTTTGCAGCTTTTAACGGTGTTGGCCTGATTCCGCTGCTCCCCTTCGTGGCAATGTTTTTCATAAGCTCTTCTTTATCGGCCACTGACGCGTTTACCTATTCGATAATATTCACTGCCGCGGCGTTCCTGCTGATAGGGAGTGTAAAGGGCAGGGTTGTGCAAAAGCCGATGCTCAGATCCGCGGCAAGCACCCTGCTTGTCGGCGGGCTTGCCGCCTCTGTGGCCTTTCTCGTGGGTTATTTTCTTAACCTCATTGTCTAGATGGCATGCACTGCATTGCAGTATATTCACCTGCCTTATCTAGAATCACGAAAACAAAAGATCGTGTACCGCAAGATACTGGTGCCTTATGATGGTTCTGAGCCTTCCAGCAAGGCCGTGGATCATGCTGTACGGATTGCGAAACTGGCCGGCGGAGGATCCGATGTGATATTACTTCACGTTATAGCAGAGTTTCCTACCCATCATTTCATTGAACGACCCGCGAGATCCATCAGAACCGGCCAGAAAATAACCCTGTCGCAGTATCTCGTAGAAGTCTATGAACTCATGAAGCAGAGCGCACGCGAACTCTTGGCCGACAAGAAGGAAGCGATCAGCAAGTCGAGCGGCCTTGAAACCAAGACCAAGGTCTTGACAGGCCACATATCGAATACGATAATAGACTTCGCCGAAAAGGAAAAGATCGATTTGATAGTAATAGGAAATGTGGGGCGGACGGGCATCTCGAAAATGAGGACGCTGGGTAGTGTGTCAAGAAGAGTCAGTGAAGCAGCTCCTTGTCCTGTAATGATAGTTCACTAGTGGATACAGGGTTTGCCATAGTCGCTCAAGACATGCCGGCTGGATTGTTGGTCTAGCTGGGTCAAAGCGCGATTATAACTTTAAGTATGCAGTGCCATGCACAATATTCCTAGTCCTTATCCCCTTGAATCACTCCACCAGCCGCATGACAAACCCGGATAACAACGCGACAAACATTGATTCACAGCTCATGAAGCGGGCGTCCAGAATGCATGAAGCAGGACTCTCAATAATAGAAATTGCCCGACAACTAGGCACAGACGAGAATAGAGTGAAAGGGGTTCTGCGGCTCTTGGGTTACACACTCGCAGATTGAGGGAGAAGGTCATGCATATAGGATTGGAAAAGCCGATAAGCGAAGTCGTTCCGAGTATTTTTAAGCGGCCTCTCTTGTTCGTGGGTCCATCAGACTCGCTGCTGCAGGCTGCAACATTTCTGGCCATAGGACCCCAGATCTATGTTGACGGACTGGTGGTTCTCGAAGACACCAAAGCCGTCGGTGCAATCGGCGGCAGGCATGTCATCGAATACATACTTTACCACCAGGACAGCTGGAGGCATGGCACCGCGTCAAGTGTAATGAGCCAGCTTCAAACACCTGTAAGGGGCAATGACGCACTGCAAGTCGCACTTGATGTATTCAAGAAAACCGGATTTGCATTTGTCCCAATAACGATTGAAGAAAAAGTTGTAACCTCTCTGTCCCTGCGCGACCTGCTAAAACCTGTAGCCGCCTCGCGGCTGGACAAGACGGTGGAAGGCCTTTCCTCGACGCCGATCTCTGCCGGTAGTGATACGAGCATCGGGAGTGCTCTAGAAATCATGCTGGAGCAAAATGTCCGCAACTTGATCGTGAAAGATAATGACAGAACTACGATTCTAAACGATCGAAAAATACTCGAATTTCTCCTAAGTCATGAAGGTGCAAGCGCACTGACTTCCAGGCATTCGAAAGGACTATTTGAGATCAAGGTGGGTGCGCTTGACTTGTTGGCTGCAAAGCACATAAAGCGAGATACGAGTGTGAGTACGGCAGCAGAACTTTTGACTGACCTGAATACTCCCTGCCTCTTGGTTGATGACTCGATTGTGACGCCCTGGGACATTATTATGAAATGAGGACGTCGATATGGCGACGTACCTGCGTGGATGCAATGCATGCCAGTGCGTACTGTTTGTTAAAATACTACACAAGGCATCACTGCTGTGTAAACAAATGCTCTGTGCACGAATTCATGAGTATCAAAGGCCGCTTGTGGTGGAGGATATTCCAAAGCCAAGTAATGTAAGCGGTGAGGCCGTCCTAGTCAGGATCGGCGCCGCGGGACTGTGCCACAGCGACCTGCACCTGATAAACGGCGAATGGAAGGATGCCATTCCGCTGGCGCTGCCAAAGATTCCCGGGCACGAGAATGCCGGCTGGGTCGAAGGAATTGGAGACACGGTCCCTGAGGGACTCTTCAGCAAGGGGGATCTCGTCGCGATATTTGGCGGATGGGGATGCGGCATCTGCAGATTCTGCAAGAATGGCGATGAGCAGCTCTGTGTAGCTCCAAGATGGCCCGGACTGTCGCAGTATGACGGTGGATATTCGGAATACATCCTCGTTCCCTCGTACAGATTCCTTGTCAAGGTCGGCAAGAAAGGAGAACTAGTCCCGGAAGAGCTTGCGCCCCTGACGGACGCGGGACTCACGCCGTACAGGGCGGTCAAGAAGGTCAGGCACATGCTCGGTCCCGGTACCAGCATAGCCGTAATCGGGATGGGCGGCCTTGGTTCGTACGGCATCCAGTACGCAAAGCTCCTTGCTCCAAACTCTACCGTCATTGCCATAGACCGCAATGACAAAAAGCTCAGTC
>DATBMW010000053.1:0-22675 GCA_036554645.1 Nitrososphaera sp. | reverse complement strand
GATACCAGAGTGCTTGGAATGAACCTTCGACTGCCTGAGCTCAGTGCCGCCGTAGCCGCCGTTCAGATGCGAAAGTTGCGGAAAATGCTAGAGCTTAGAAGGCGCAACGCATCAATGCTTTCCAGGATGATCAATCCCGGGGCAAAAAAACACAGGCTGCGAATTCCTCAGGAAACAGCTGAGAAGAAATTCAACTGGTACCTCTATACCGTCGCGTTCGAAAGCGGGAGGGACAGAATCAAGGATGTGTTAAACAAGGCAAGAGTTGGCGCGACTGTGTACTACAATCCTCCGGTTCACCGGACCCCATACTATCTGAAGCTGGCGCGCCGGACAAAGCTCCCGTCAACTGACTGGTGCGCGGGCCACGTGCTCTCCCTTCCCGTCCACCCCCATGTTAGCGAGGCTGACGTTGCTCATATTGCCAGGAGCTTGGAAGCAGCTCTGTAGAAATGGAGAAAAGCTCCAAGGAACGGGCACGGCTGCATTTTTCGTTCGACATCATGTACAAGTTGTTTATTAGCTGGCTCCACGTGACTACAAATGACGCAGCTATGGAGGTCTATCGGATTTCTGCCGTTACCCTGAAAGTTAGAGACATGGGAGAATCCTGTGCGTTCTACTCAAAACTGCCTGGATTCACGCTAGTGTATGGAGGGTCAAAAGAGAGATTTACCACGTTTGAAGTTGGAAGAGGAACCAAGATGTATCTTAATCTGGAATTTGAGGATGGAGTGGATCAAGGCATTTCTGCAGGTCAGGATAAACCAAGGAAATCCTGTGGTCGCATAATATTCCATACCGAAGATGTCGATGGACTGTATCGGCTCATGACAAACGACAGCAGCATTTCTCGTGCTGCCATCTTTGAAAACGCACCTAAAGATGCCCAATGGGGAGAAAGGTTCTTCCATGTCAGTGAGCCTGATGGCTATCAACTATCGTTCGCTCAGCCAATTACAAAAGAGACAGAGAAATACTACTGCGAGTGATCACTATTGAATACCAGCGTCATCAGGACCGCAATAGCAAACAGAAACCTAGTTGAATTCACCTATCATGGCTATCAGAGAATAGCCGAGCCTCATGTTTATGGCATCAAAGATGGCAAGAGAAAGATCCTTGTTTATCAAATAGGAGGCCTGACATCGAGTGGCAGCGTGCCGGACTGGAGGCTGATAGGACTGGAAGAGATATCAGGCCTAAGAGTAGTAAAGGGGGAAACGTTTGCAGGCCCGCGCGAACAGAGATCCTCGGATTACGGTGATTGGGATACAATTATTGCTGCTGTAAAGTAGTATTCACCAATTTCCATCGGTTTTCGATATCTAGCAGAGTCAAGCCCAGCGTTGGGCTTAGAGAAACACCGCACCACGTATATAGTACAAAGATCATCTATATCTCATGAACATCATTACTGAAGAGTATGATTCGCCAGTAATGGCAAAGACATGCGGATGCAAGTCGAACAGGAGGAAAGTAACTTACTCATTCTTGAACGAATCTCATAGTTTATGCCTTGACAGGAAAGATCTTATCATGGCCCAGCTTGAGGCATGCAACAAGCTGGCGAAATACGCGACTGACGAGGTTGACAGGAAGGCGGTAGAAAAGGAGATACATGACCTGAAAATGATGCTGACCTCATGACCTGACACTCCCCACCCCGAAGCAATCGCCTTAATATGAGAGGATGACGTATTCCATAGTAACACATGCATGAATTCTTGCGGGATGCATCGGTTCTAAAGTATCGCGAATGCAAGTCCTGCGAGATAAGGACCCAGATGACTTGTCTAAAGTGCGGATTCTGTTACAGCTGTCACTGGAAGCAGGAGTGGGCAGGAAAGGCTCCATGGCAGGCAGCGGAATCCTAATGTCGCAGTCAATAATCATCCCTCATGGGGAATTCTAAGATGCTGGCAGGTAATAGAAGCCTCGAAGGCTCATCGCCCTGCTAGTAGCTCCATTGGGAAAGGGCTATTTTTGGCTGAACAAAGTGACTTTCTACTTCGGCCAGTCTCTCCATCGAGCCGTTGCCCTTTCTAAGTTGAGAAAATGACGAATCCTTGCGGACCTTCTGGAACATAGTGATGACCTGGTCATTGGTTACGCCATGCTTGATGTCGTATTCTATCTGCCTGCAAACATTTGCCAAGCCGCCGTATTTCTTGTGATTTCTTTTCTCCCATCCAGTTGCGTTTTCAGATATTCCCTTGACGTATTTTACTACTGTCTTTTGCATGTGTTCAACGTGCCATTCCTTCATTGGAAAACTATTCTGCATGAAAAATCCCTAGCATAATATACACCGAACTTGCATATAATCTACCGCATGTTATCCGTGATGTATCAAGATGCCGGAAAACGTTCATCTTTTCCTTCTCAAGCGTCCTCTTCTCTTTGATTCTGCCTCACAAATATCATATTACTTGCAAGAAAATCTGATAACAGTATGAGACATTAGGGATCTATCTAACTAGACCCAGGGATATTGCGATGCAAGGTTGAACAACCATCTTTGAGGCCTGATGCCCTTGCGGCCGGGCTATAGATTAGGTTCTGGACTTGTGTGCGTTTGTCTCGGTTGGCTAGCAAAAAATATGGTGTGGACGTCACGGAACACATGCACACTACGATGTTTCTCTCAGAATACTTCCTCTAACATTTCGACTGTCAGCGCAGCCAATAGGACGAAGAACATCTTCTTGCTGGAAAGTAAGAAGAACCGATTTCTCTTATCCAGTATGTGAGATAGGAAGCTCTGCAGTGCAGGGTAGCCTGACGCTCCCAGCGAATTTATCATTGGCATTGCCGATGCCGCAATAGACTGCATTACTCATCTTCACAGTCTATACTAGGCATTACTGGCATTTAACATAGCTCATGATCCCACATTCACTTTCACCGTTTATGGGAAAAGTAAACCGATATCTTGTGCAGTCGTAGTTCGCCCCTTCTGTTTCATCAATCGGCTAAATGATCATTCGGAATCGAAAATCTCTTTGAAGGATGGTGACGCTCCAACGAATCTTGCAATTTTGTGTTTCAGAAACACTTCATGCTCTTTGCCGCAATCATTACATCTGAGTCGGACCTTTCCAGAAATACTCTTGTATTTCGGCTTCACTGCATCGTCTTCGGCTATGCACTCCATCACGTTGCCGCAATCGCACGAAAGTAACTGCTTTACCATTGCACTCTACCTAAATGCCGCCTCTCCTTAGGACAGGTCGGCTTGTTGTTCACGCCGAATACTTTGCGCTGGGCAAGCAATTGCTACAGTATCTTTGGACGATTATCGCTCCGTCCAATTTGAACAATGCTTCCGTTGTCGCAGTTGCTGCGCATGACACGCAAAATCCCGGAGTTTTCTTTGTGCCAAGCGTGGTAGGTCGCGTTTCGTACGGCTTTAGTGTTGCTATTATCGAACGACCTTCTCTGAAGGTTTCATGCTTCCAGCTACAATCATCATGACTATAAGAGCGACATCCTGTAATATGTTACTATCCGTAGAGATTGGCGCTCACAGCTTTGTGGATACAGGTCCTTGATTCCTACCCTGTCCTGCATTTCCTGCCGCTATCGCTCTTGCCCCAGTTCTGATGCGCTGGCCAATTGTTTGCTTTAGCCTAGATATCCCATAGCCAGACTTTGATGATATGACAAGAGGATTCGGGATTTGCAGTTCTCCCGCAATTGTGTCTATTTTTTGCATGTCTGCACCATCATCTTTCGTGAGAAGAACAAGCACCTTGGCAGCATCAACTTTGAGCTCTTTTAGAACGTCCCAGCAGCTGACATATTTTATTCTGATATCATCGAGTTCTTCTGACGAGTCTACCAAAAGCAAAATCAGATCTGCGGCGAGTGATTCTTCTAGAGTCGATTTGAATGCGTCAATCATGTACGTGGGCAGCCTGCTGATAAAGCCGACAGTATCAGTGAGCAATACGGTCATACTTTGATCTATTACTAAAGAACGCGTGGTTGTTGAGAGTGTTGTAAACAAGCTGGCGGATATCTCTTTGTTCTCTGCTGTGAGCAGGTTAAAGAGAGTAGTCTTGCCTGCGCTAGTATATCCGACTAGCGATACAACAGGCATTCGCGTTTTTAATCGCTGTTGATGGTACAAATCACGCTTACTTTTTGCCTCCTCTAGTTTTTCTTTGATAAACCCCATCCGCCTTTTCAGGTCGCGGAATTTTACATCCACCGAATATTCTCCCATGCCTCCTTTGCCCGCTCGTTCACCGCCAGAAGTCAGCTTTGCATTTTCTCGGACTCTGGGCATCTCATACTGTACTTCTGCGAGTTGGATCTGGAGCTTTGCCTCTGTCGTAGTGGCTCTGGAATAAAAAATGTCGAGTATCAATCGCTCCCTGTCTATGACACGCACACCTGTCAGCTTGCTCAAGTTGTGCATCTGTTTTGAAGTTAGATGCTCGTCAACAACTATTTGGTCGATCTTTTTGAGATCTTTGTGGTCTTTTCGCGTTTCATTGGCCTCGCTAACGAACTCTTTGATCTCTTCAGCCTTACCTGATCCTAGGCCGTATTGTGAATGGTTGAGATACTTTTGGGTATAGACTTTTGAAATCGTATAGTCGGCCGATTCAACCAAGCTCTTCGCTTCCTCGAGCCTAAAGCTGTCCGGGTAGCTCACGAGTATCGCGCGAGTCGGCATCTTTGCGGGATTCAAGCCGCATCAGAACCAGTCTCGGGTTGCCATCCTTGTAAAAACATTGGCGTCTCTTTCATCTTCATAGTGGCGCGTGGTGAGTATTATAGGTATGTAAGGAAGAGAGATGCGCACTGCCAATTTATTCTCAATAGTACGCGAGAATATCATGACCATGCCCCACTGGATCGTTTAGTGTGCATAGCTGGTTGCGGGAGGACAGGATAAGGTATAAGCGAATTAGGTTCACCCACTTCTAAAGACCTTTAACTGACATATTGCTAACTGGTACATTACCAATGATTCGAGGTCTACAGGTTTGTGTCATATGTGGCATTGTCTTTGATAAGCAATATAGGCCTAATCGAGACTGTCCGCTGTGCCACGGTGGAAAATATGCAGAGACAAGTGCGGTTGATGAACAGAGCTAGTCGTTGTCACCGCACTAATTGTTGCCCGGCTCTATCTTCAAGAAAAGGCTGCGGCCACCGAATATCAATCCAGTATGAAGCATGCTTTTAGCCTTTCAGATTTTCGCTCACACTTCATGACGTAATCGAGTGTACTTTCTGAATGCAAAGCATGTTATTGAAAATCAAGAAAAAGTCTAGTGTGGTACTTTCACGCGCAATGGAGTTGCCACATCTCTTGTTGGATTTGAAATTCTTGTTCTGTTATTGTGGTGGTTGTTCAGCTGTTGCCTGCTGCGCTAGCTCGGCAGTGGCAAACCTTGCACCCACGTTTGTGACCTTTACCTTGATGTTCTGTCCAACTTTTGCATTCTTTACAAAAATTACGAACCCTTGAACTCGGGCAATTCCGTCACCTTGTCTGCTAATTTCCGTTATGCTTACGTCGTATTCTTTACCTGTTTCTACAGGCTTCGGACCGAAGCTGCCAGTACCGCCAAAGCGATTGCCGCTCCCTCCGTATCTTCCATATGACATTAGTCAACAAACATCGCATCAGTAGCAATATAAATCGAGTGATAATTCTCAAGTCAAATAGACTGAGGACAGCGGGCTCACTGGACCTTGAACTCAGGCTAGGTCACGAAAACTGTCCGGGAACTTGATTTTCTCTTGGTTTCGTTACTGCATGACGAGAGTTTCCTGGATAAATCAACTCATGTCCTTGACTTTCGGGGCTCGGAGTGCCGAAAAAATCAAAGTCTGACTCTGCCTTTTATATCAGTGTTGCATAAGGGTAATCATGTCAAGAGCTTTTGTTTTTTTGAATTGTGATGTCGGAAAAGACCAGGGCATAATCTCTGAGCTAAAAGACATCTCAGGCGTCTCACGGGCCATAGGGGTATCAGGCATTTACGACATTGTTGCAGACATTAGTTCAGACTCTGATGCGGGACTTGCAAAGACTGTGAGAAAGTTTCGATCCCTCGCCAATATCAGATCATGTCTGACAATGATCGTGGCAGAGAAACCTGACATCGGAGGCAAGTGAGAGCTATATGGTAGAAGACACTGAACTGGAGAAGGATTTCAGAGAAAGGTACGCCGTGGAACTACGCAAAAAGAAGACGCGCACCTCTGACAACCCGCACTTTGGGACGGACGAGATGGCAGAGGAGCTGAGGCGGGTAAAGCAGCAGGAACAGATCACACCGGGGCGCAGGGGGGAACAGATCAAACACGAGGAAATCGGTAAGGAAATATCACGCAGGGTAGGCCTCAAGCAAAATAGCGGGAAGTCCTAGTTTCGTGCCGATGCTCATGTTGAAATGCAAGAGCTGTGGCGAGGTTTTTCCCGGCATATACGTACCGGAGGAAAACAACAATGATTTCAAAGCGGCTGCTACAAAGTCTGGAATTTCTCATACTTGCTCGAGGGGGCACCAGAACAACTATGCCACTGAAGACTATATGGACTGGTCCTGACAGCGTTGTCGGCTGTGCGATATGACGCGGGGTTTAGTCTGACATATGCAAGCTGGGTTTAATAGTGCCACCAAACAATATCACCGCTATATCTTGTCTGGAAATGAGTTGCAGCAACTGCCTCTCAAGGAAAGGAGCGAGATAGAATCTCACCTTTGCAACTACAACATTCCCCTTCAGATCCTGCAGATGGTCGCAGAACGATGTGGATGCACGTTTGATTCGCGCATTTCAGGCAGAGACTTTGCACGAAAACCCAAACTTCCCGTCCTGCTCGCCCGGCTAAATGACAGGTCGATAATGATGCTTCAGCAGATATTCATAGACTGCCAAGACTCTCATTCAAATTTCAGATTCGCTGTATTCCTCTCTTCCAGATACAGCCCGATGATTCACAAGTTTCTCATGGATCGCAAGATTGCTGGCAAATCTGGACTGGAGTATTTGTTTGACGTCTGCATATACTCAAGGCAAACTGAAGAGCTGGTCGCAGTAGGGATGCAAAACAACAATACACGGCGCCAGGCATCAGGACGCAAGTCACTTCGCGAATTCAGAAACGCGGCAGCAGATTTGAAAAATGCGCACAAGGAAATGAAAGGAGCGTATTATGCTTCATCCTACGGCTACGAGAATTCTGATGGCAAGAGACAGAAAGAGCTCCATGATTCGAAGAACAAATGGGAGGTTGCAATGGAGATAAAGTTTTTTGAATACAAGGATCAGATATATGTTGAAAAAAAGCTATCGCAAGCAGGATAATGCAGAGCAGATAATCTTTTTACCAGATAGCAGCAGGGTAGAACGTCATCATGCGTTAGATCAATAAACTTTCTTTTTTGACTCCGCCCTGGTGAATGCAAAAGTGCCTTCGCTCTTTCCTATTCCCTTTTGTATTTTTTCTATGGCGTGTGACATCGCCTTTTCGGCTATTTTGAAATTCTCCGCTTTGACTGTCACCCGGTACCGTGGAGCGCCGATGTAAACGATGTCGATCTTGCTCGGGTTGTTCTTTGTGCCCTCGGCTGCGTCAACAAGAACATCTTTGATTAGTTCTATTCCATTGGGCTTCCTCGATGTAACTTCCAGGATTCCCGTGATCTCGTTCTGGGGAATTCGGATCTTGCTGCTTTCTTCCTGTATCCCCTTGATGACTTCATCCGAAAAACCAAACTGCTTCATTTCGTCCTCTGCTCCTTCCTTTGCCACTGATTCAAAGAACTCGTAGAGATCGTCATACTCGTTGAGAATGCTTTCCTGGATCGACTTCATCTGGGCCGGTCCAAGATTCGCTTTTGCCTTGATAGAGTCAAGGAAACCCCTGACTTTTTCATTGCGCTTTACTTCAATGAGCTTTGATTTTTTCTCCTCGCCAGAGATCTGTTTAAGCGAGGTGTCAACCTCTTTTCGCATCTTGTTGACCTTTATTACTTTCAGCACTACCCTCTGCTTTGGCCTTACAAAACGCTGGATATTGCGCACATAACCAGTCGCTATCTCCCTAATCGAGAGAAAACTCGTTACTCCGTTGTACTCGTCCAGAGTGACATAGGCCCCGTGTCCCTTGATGTCCCTGACGGTTGCGATAACGATCTCTCCTTCGTCAGGAAGGTGCACCTCTAGGTTGTCGGGTTGGGGTGATGCCGGTGGTGATGGTGAGGACAGATTCTATATCGCTGTACTCAACGCATATGTATACTTTAAGGTTCGCAATGTTGCCATGGAATGCCTAATGGCGGAGTCGGCATCGCGAATATTCATATCAGCCTTGCGAAAACGGCAGGATGCCAAAGGCTGCAGGAATCATGAGTATTGCATTCCGTTTCACAAGTTCGAGCTGTCAATTGCATCCATTATCGCCTGAGTGGCATGGATGCCAAAGTTTGACTTGCAATAGTTCTCGTTCCTCAGCCTTGTGTCCAGCTGCCCTTTTCGAAGCAGTTCCGACACCCTGTTCACTGCTGCAAGAAAGTTCATTGAAGTCTCCCATGTGAGTATTATCTCGCATTTCTCGCACACTGCGCCTTTTGCATTGGCTGCGTAGACGACGGAGCAGAAGGAGCACTTGTTGTATACCATTGACTTGCCGGCCCTTGCCGCGCCTATTCCGAAATGTACGGTGTTAAAGCAAGAAGAACAGAGATGTTTGCCGCAGGTATCGCAGCTGTGATATTCTTCGGCTTTGCCGCAGTTTTCGCAGGAGATCATGATGCTAAATCCAGTTTCTTTTGCCAATGATTCGACAGTCCGCTGATCCATAAGAGTGTAACCACAGATAAGCGCAACTAGAACTGCTTGGACTTGAAGTGATAGTAAAACGGGAGCGGGACTTTATGAAAGGCCTGTCTTACCTTTCGGCAACGCGGTTTCTTTCACCATCACCGCTCTCCGACAAGTGATCATTGGTAAATCATGTTAATAACGTTCATGGAGGCAAACTCTTTAGAAAGGCTTGAGCAGCCAGTACACAGTCGCAATTCCTGGGATCAAAGCCTTCAATCTTTATATTGAAATCTGTCCTAGGACAAGGCATGAAGGTAATACAAGCCCTCCCTGGCATGCCAAATCCTGTGACTGAAGCGGAGGTTGGCAAATTTCTAGAAAGCAAACTCAACATACAGCTAGCTACCATCGATGAGGACGGATATCCCATTATCCAGCCCGTATGGTTCCATTATGACACGGATTCTGGCAAGCTGTACACCGGGACGCAAAAGATGACAAAGAAGGTCACGAATCTGAAGCGAAATCCGGACAAAGTCTACTTTTCAATAGACGACGAGAACTTTCCATACAAAGGCGTGAAGGGCAAGGGTGTCGCAACCATTTCCGAGGATAGAGACAGGAACCTGAAAATTGTCGAGAAGATAAACCTAAAGTATCTTGGCACTCTCGAGCATCCGCTTGCAAAGATGCTAATGGAAAATACAAAGAACGGATCCGAGGTTGTCATCGAAATCACGCCAAAATTCTTCTCGGCCTGGGATTTTGGCAAAGCAATGTAACAAGATCTCCGGAAGGCATAAAGGAAGTTCTAACGTTAGCGTCGCTCCATAGACCATGGAGAAAACCATTTGAATGATGCAGGACAATAGGTCTCATGTTCGAGTCGCTTGACTTTCTCTACGTACCTGCTCCCGACATCGACTCTTCAGTTAGATATTACGAGGACGTTCTTGGAGGAGAGCTGCTGTGGAAAATTCATGCTTTTGGGGTCTGGGTAGCCTGCATCAAGTTGTCAAAAGTTGATGAGAAACCATACGTCTTGCTGGCTGATCATATCAAACAAAATAACGTGATGCTGATCTACCGCGTAGAGAATCTTGAAAATAGTGTGCTTTCCTTAAAATCGCGAGGATGGAAGGAAGAGAACAGGATAGAGATACCTCCTGGCCCTTGCTGCACTTTCCGCGACCCTGCTGGCAATGCTCTTGTGATCTATGAGAATGCTCGCCCGCATGTAATGCAGGATTTTAGAGGAAGAATAGATTCTGCTCCTTGATATTCAACTTGCGGACATGATCCTTCGGGATACGGTTTGCTCGCAACAAGAATGATTATTCCTAGGCTCACTGATTCTTCTATACTCGCATTACCATTCCCTTTTATACAAAGTCAAAGAGGATCAAGATATGGCACTCGAAAGCAGGGAACTATTGGTAGATGACCTAAAGATCTACTCTAATGGACTGATAAACGCCTTAAGGCAAGACAGGCTTGTTGAAGCTCGGGGATACGTTTCAGATCTGAGCAATTCCCTCGATCCCATTTCAAAGTACCTTGACTCGCAAATCTCTTATGAAGAGATGAAGCCTTCGCCTGAACTTGTTGATCCGCTAGATATTGCAAAAACCGAAGGAGATAGAGCCATTTTTGCGGCAAAGCGGGCAGAAGAAAAGGCCGAGCGTCTGGAACGGCTTGCGAGGGAGACGAGCGACGAATCGAAGAGACTAAAGAAAGCTTCACGGAAGGCAAAGAAAGAGGCTGGAAAGGCGCGGAAAGCTGCAGAGAAAGCCGAAAAGGCTGAACGCAAGGTGCAGTCAGAAGCAAGAAGCGTTTCTGAACACGCCGGCAAAGCGAATCAGGCTGCAAGACATTCCTGACCATCCATTCCTACCTACGAAACATGGTCCACAAGTAGTCGATTTCTTCAGCAAAAAAAGGTGGAGGAGATTATTGGTCCTCTTCAACTATTACTTCTCCAACCATGTTCGGATGAATCGCGCAAAAGTACGCAAACTCGCCGGCTTCGTCGAACAGGTGAGTAAAGGACTTGTGCGGACCCATATATCCTGAATCGAATTCCTGGCCAGCGTCTCCACTACCAAAGCTTCCTGATGTCACGGTATGAGGATCCGGATCATCGTTTACCCAGGTTACATTCGATCCGACAGAGACTACTACAGGATTCGGATCATATGCGGTTTCGTTCAGAAACGCAGAGCCCACAACTATGGATACCCTCGTTCCATTTACCTCGGTCCCGTTGGTCACTGCGCTTTCCACGTTGTCCTCGACTTTTGGCGTGTGAATTGTGGCATACAGTGTGTAGGAAATCAGAAACGGTTCGCCATTGAGGTTGCCCACTGAAAGTCCGTTGCCTGCGAAAGGTACCGAAGCGGAGAACGTTTCCGGCATGGGTATCTGCGATTCAACCGGGTCGGAATACTGTGGAGTCATTATCGCCGGTGCAATCAGCGTGCCATTGGGCCCACCCGGAAACACAAAGAGATCGCCAAAAGCAGGATCCAGTGTTTCGTTCCCAACGCCGAATGTCTGCAGGGGGGCAACAAGAATAGGTTTGGTTGCCGTAAAGGACATCCATCCGACGTATATTCTACCATCCTCCCTTGGCGGCAAGATGTCAATGACCTGGAACGGACCACCTTCTTCACCGGGTGATGCAAGCGTCCCCTGCATTGCGACTGCTTTACTTGTCACACCGTCGGTGTTGTTTGTCGCAGCCATTATCGTTTCACTATTTTCAGACGTGGACGACTCTTGTTCATTCATTGCATTTTCGTTGTTGTAGCTCGCTGCCACCGCTGAAGATATTGGCTGTGCTATTATTGCGCCGATGCCGATAGCTGAAGCCAAGGAGGCTAGCAAGACTAGCGTTGTTTTTGAGATATTCATCAGCAACAAGGATGATGCATTTTATTTATCATATGTGGAATCAGGACCCCTACGAGTGTTCCATTATTCTGTTCCTAAAGTCAAAGCAGTGCATGTCGTGCCAATGCGCCGGAACTAGTCTAGTGTACTTTGTTGGATTCTGCAGATATAGTCTGTTGTACTACCTTGCGATAATGACTCAAAAGAAATCGCGACGATCAGAACAACATCGCCCAAAATCGTCAGAACATGGGAGACGACAACCCACAAAATCAAGATAACCGAAACGCCGAGAACACGAACTATTCGCAGAATCGTCCTGAAGAAAACGTTAGAGATAATACAAAGTTCAAGCGTGGCGAGCAGTCCCGGAAATCTGCGTAGATCTCACCCCCGCCTTTCTTGTTTGTACTGTCGCCTACTTAATGTATTGAAACACGGGGGCAAGTAGTTCGTAAAAGTCCAGCATTTCATATTATGGATATGCTGAAAAATTAAGAAAGAAAAAAAGGCGGTGTTACTCGTTTGTTCCAGCCGCGCCTTGTTCGTATTGGTCTCCGGTTGGAGCTGCACCTGCCGTGCCTTTCGCCATGCCACTCCTCCTAGCTATTTCTCTTGCTTTCTCAGGATCGGATCCAACTTCAGTTTTCTCAACAATTTTCTGGTCAGAAGGGTCCCTTCTTACGGCGGTTGGCTCATGCTCCTTTAACTTGGCTGGAGTCATTGGCTCACTTTCTCGGTATTCCTTTAGCGGATTGTCCTTGCGTCCTATCTCGGTGCCCTGCGCACCCTCTTCGTATTCTCGTTCTTGTTCGTCCACCATGCTTCTGCTATGGCTGCAATGCACTTAACGATAATCAAAGAATCCTATAGAAGAAAGGATTCCATTCACGATGAAATGGGGCAGCATCTGAGAAACACGCATGAATTCCATCCAGATGTCTAAAATTTTCGAATTAACAACCATATTTATCTTATGAGGATCATAGATATCATATGCAAGCTGGAGGGCCGAAAAGCAATGAGCATGCGGCGCACAAGATTCTCTGCCAAATTTGCGGACTTGCCTTTCTGAGCGAAGCTGAAAAGGAAAAGCACTGGGAACTAGAACATATGAAAAATAAGAGGCCCACAGGTGTGCGCTAGGTTTTTCACCGAGCGGACTCAGGTCATGAATTTACTTCTTGCCTGATCTATGCCCTGTCGGATGATCTTGAACGCTTCCTGAGCTTCGTCATTAGGGATGTCTTCTACTAGCAAATCACTGCCATCCATCTTTAGATTCAATTTTAGCGTTGACCTAAGCGGACCTTTATCAATTGTCACGTTCAGGATGTCTGCATAGCTATAGTCAGTGTAACTCTTCTTGATTCTGAGCATGGAGGGTTTTCTAAAGATAATGCGTTTATCCGTAATGGCGACTGATTCGATGTTAATGGCTGGGTGATACTTTTTCTGTTTCATGTATGACAGGACTTTTTCATTAGAGTCCACTAGCTTTAGAAGGTCAGAGGGTATCTCATGCTTTTCCATTGCTATCCAAGACATGGCTGCAGGATAAAAGAATTTTGAGAACAAGTCACATTCACCATTATTCTGGGCCTGCGCCCGCAGTCGCCAGGCAGAGCTGAGTGACTGCGCGCTGCCTTGCATGGCGTGATCCATTTTGACCCAGAGCGTATTTGCCGCGAGAGCAATCTTGCTCTATAAGAAATTGATAGTTCATGAATCAGTTTCGCATAATAACTACTGAATCCCAATGGATGGTGTGTCAGAACCACATTTACAGCAATTACAGTCTGAGATTCAAAAACCAGAAAGGCGGGATCAGCTCGGCCTGCTCCTCGACCTTCTGCGAGAAACTACCGAGCCGGTAAAGAAAACTCACTTACTCTACAGAACACGCATGAACTACTACCAGATAACCCACTATGTTGGGCTCCTACAAAAGTGGGACATGATCGAAGGCGTTTCGCGGCCGTTTGAAGGATTCAGAATTACCGATAAAGGGAGGATCCTTTTGAACCTCTTTCTCGATGCCTAAGGCATTACTGAACTCATGTTGGGCTATTTTCTTAGCCTAAAAAATACATATACTAGTACGAATGGTGCGGCGCTAACCGCAAAAGCGAAAGGGGCCTGCATCACCGATGACATAGCTATCGCTAATCCAAGATAAAGTGTAATACCTGCAGGGATGAGGCCAAAGATGACGAACCGGTGACTCCTTTTCTTGAATTTCTCGATATCATGGTATGGATACTGAACATGATGGTAGATAACAGGCATTACAAAGAGCGATATTGCCACCGTAATCGAGAAGAACGCCACCAACAAGGCAGTCCTATCTGTAAGGGAAAATCGTTCAGGAATGTCTATTGATACATTGAAAAGGAAGCCAAAAAGAATACCTGCAAATGTGGTCAATACAGCGCTTTCGCGAAGAACTGTACCATAATCTTCTACGAGCTTGTCTCCAGAATGTCCCTCCTCATGCCCGGCTGACATTGTTACCTACCGAGGAGTTGGTGAGCTGTTCGCCCCGTAATTTCTAGTGATACACAAGGCGGCAGTCTCGACATACAAGATAGTTATCACAGTCTCCCATTGCGCAAGATGGCATTGATGTCTATTCCATTTACTTTGTCAATCTCTCGGTCAAACCACGCTTCTACTTCTTCTGGATGGATCCTTATCTTTGATTTCACGATAGCAAGTTCGGCCCCTCTTGTTTGCGCCATGTCTGCTACTTTAGAGCTGTAAGCCGAAACAACGTTTTCGAATAGCTTGTTGGTAAAATTCTCGAGCATGGGGATCACATTCGGGTTCTAAATCAGGCCAAACAGTATTCTGAGAAGTATTACCAGGACTATTATTCCCAGAACTACTGACACGATTGTCCATATCATAGCGATCTATGGAATGCGACAATCCAAATAAGGGTTGTAGAACTTTGATGCAGAACAGTGCGATTCAGTACATTGATCAAACGGAATCGGCGCGACATAAGAAATCTCTATAACGCTATTAAGGCTAGCAACTTGCATAGATGTGTGCTACAAGGTGATCTGCCCAGTGAAATCCTTGATGACGAAGGCTGGGAGAACAGAACTGCGGGCAAAACCCGTTCGTCTTGGTATGCAGATCCAGTGCCACTTCAGTTTCAGAAATTGTCTCAGGATATGGACCAGCAAATGACGGCCTCAAGAACAGATCGGCGAAAAAATGATAGTATTTGCGGCATCCTTTTAAACTGCAACGGAGCCTACGAAGGCTAATCAGCTTGTAACCGAAGTACGAACTGTTGCCGGCTGGATGCTGCTTCCGATTTTGCTGTATATTTCCAGGAATTCGTTGCCCTTGGGCGTGGTCTTGTACATCCTGCTCTCTTCATCGTGTTCCAGTAGGCCGTTCCCGCTTAACATTGAAAGGTACTCCTTCAGCTGTTCGTAGGACAGGAACGCGCTGTACATTATTCTTGTCTTTGTCGCACCGCCGTTTGCAGCTTCCAGCATCTGAGACACGATGTCAGTTCTGCTTCTATATCTCATGCTTACTTTATCGTGGAACATAGCATAAAAGTATAGCCGAATGATATTACGTAAGAATCCTGCGGGCAACAAATCATGTCTCATGGGCCTTAACCGGACTCCTCATTTGTTTATATTGGGTAGTTCTAATCATACCCATAGTAAAATGTCATACGGAGGAAGAGGAGGCTATGGTGGAGGATACGGCGGCGGAAGGTACGGCGACAATCGGGGGGGCTTTGGCGGCCCAAAGCCGGTGGAAATAGGCAAGGAGTACGATGTGCAAATCAGTGAAACAAGCAGGAAGGGCGATGGCATCGCAAGAATACAGGGTTTCGTGATCTTTGTAGTTGGAGGCAGAGTAGGACAAAAAGTCAAGATAAGAATCACGAATGTGGGTGCGAGGTTTGCGACTGCAGAGGTAGTAAGTTCAGGACAACAAGAGCAGGCCACAGAGAAATCAAAGGAAGACATGGCTCCGCAGGTAAGCGAAGAAAAACCGGAGCTTCAGGACTACAAGAGCACGCAGGGAGAACAGCCCCCTTCGGGGTAGGAATTATCATGCCGTGCAAGGACGCACACCGCTTTTTTTGTGTAGCGAATTTTCGGTAGACCCAGCGCGATCAATATGGCATTATGACGACGCTTTGGCAACCCTGTATGCCGGCTTGGCAGACATTAACAACAATCGCATAACGAGAGAATATCCCGCAACATTGTAAAGGAAATCAAAGACGCGTTCTCTAATCAGTTCAACTACATGCGCGCAATTATATTCGTAGCTAATTCAAGTGCATAAAGTCCTTCTGCTGCCCTTGTGCAATATTCGCGCGACGAGAAAAACATCCTGCGACTTCGCATCGTTTAAAGATGTCCCTGTAGGATCAAATCCGTCACCAACGGGGACAGGACTAAAATGTCGAGTCCTACGATTCTAGCTATTGTTTTTTTCGTCCGAGCTTTGCGCCTTATGCAGCTCAATATAGAGATTTCCAACTTTTTCATGGAGCCACATGATTGTTCCCTGACTCTGTGTGGCGATACATGTTATGCTGTTAGTTTCAAGTCTCTTAAACTTTGTCGCACACTGGTGTGTGATGAGCAACGATCCAGATGAAAGAAACAAGGGTTCAAGAAAGGTTGCCGAGAATAACATTGAACAGCCGGAACCAGTAGAAAGACGTGATCCGAATGAGCCGGTGCGGGTTGACACTGGGGGTCAGTCAAACAAGGGTGGGAAGAGCTCTGACGCTAGCCAGGGCCTCTAGATTTTTCACAGACAAATGCATTTGACCTCCGAAGCTTTACTTGATGCAGGAGTGTATCCTGTCAGCGGAACTCAGACGCCTTAATCGCAGTCCTCGTAGTCCATTTGCTGACTTGAGATAGATAAATGCTGATAATAGAACCAGAGAACAATCCACTTTAATACAGGAACTTTGTATTACGACCTATTGACAGTATCAGGACTGGGCGACAAGAGAAGAGTCATGGTGTTGGATGACGAGGCCGACATAACTACGGTCATGAGGAGGGGGCTAGAAGCAAACGGATTTTCGGTCGATGTGTTCAATGATTCTGAAGAGGCGGTTAGGGCGTTTGTGCCGGGCAGATATGATATGTTAATCTTGGACATCAGAATGCCCAAGATGAACGGTTTTGACGTTTACAGGGAATTGAGAAAATCGGATGAAAAGGTGAGAGTAGCATTCATGACCGCTTTTGAGATCTCCGATGAAGAATTTCAGAAGGTATTTCCAACCATTGATGTCAAATGCTTTTTCAAAAAGCCAGTGATGATAAGCGACCTGGTAAGTCGAATTAGCCATGTATTATCTACACCTGCATGAAACATTACTTCAATGCTCGAGTTCCAGAAGCGCTGGAGATGGCAGATCTATCACTATAGTGACTCGCAAGATAGGACAGTCGCCTATTCCCTGTGCTCGTTCTCATTCTATAAAGTATCCAATCTATTTGCGATTACACCCTTTGTCCCGATAATTCGCAAACAATTCTAGTAACTGATACCTTCTTAACGTACGAAGGCATCATTACAGCATGGAACAGTACGAAAACATGCGCACTGCCGATATTGTTGCGGAGGCTTTGATGCACTGGCAGGTTGACATGATTTTCGGGCTTCCTGGCGACGGAATCAATGGCTTTATCGAGGCTCTCAGGCGCACTCAAGATAGAATAAGATTCGTTCTAGTCAGACACGAGGAGTCCGCCGCCTTTATGGCCTGCGGGTACGCGAAATACACGGGAAAGCTGGGCGTATGCGTTGCTACTTCGGGGCCCGGCGCAATCCATCTTTTGAATGGTCTGTACGACGCCAAGATGGACAATACCCCGGTACTTGCAATAACGGGCAGCACCTATTCCGACTTGATGAATTCAGCGTACCAGCAGGACGTGAACTTGTTGCAGTTATTCTCGGACGTTGCGGACTACAATACCATGATCAACAGCCCAGAGCATGCAGAAATGGCTGTGGATATTGCATGCAGGACTGCACTTTCACATAGAGCTGTCAGCCACCTGACAATTCCTATCGATGTTCAGGAAAGAAAACTGAATGGAAGGTATTCGCGCCACAAGGTACCGGGTCATACTTCGGATGTTTTCACATCCGCCATCGTTCCCGATCAGGAGCAGTTGACAAGTGCAGCAGAAATATTGAATGCCGGAAGCAAAATTGTCCTGCTTGTTGGGCAAGGGGCGCTGGGAGCTGGAGACGAAGTGCTTGCGACAGCGGAAAGACTCGGTGCGCCAGTTGTCAAGGCGCTCTTGGGAAAAGCGGTAATTCCCGACGACGACAAGCACTGTATTGGGGGGATCGGGCTCCTTGGAACCGAGCCCGCCACTGACGCCATGAATGAGTGTGACACCCTTCTCATGATCGGGACATCATTTCCGTACATTGATTACCTTCCAAAGCCAGGGCAGGCAAGGGGGATCCAAATAGATATCAGGCACGAAAAGATTGGATTGCGTTTTCCAGTGGAAATAGGTCTGGTTGGTGATTCAAGGCTGACTTTATCAGCCCTGCTACCTTTGCTGCAACAAAGGCATGACACCCCATTTTTGAAGTCAAAACAAGATGCCATGAAGGACTGGGCGGGCCTGCTCAAAGAACGGAGCACTCGCACTGACAAGCCTATCAAACCACAAGTGATCGCAGCAGCCGTGTCAAATGCGCTTGAAGAGAACGCCATAATTTCGGTGGACAGTGGTACCAACACTGCCTGGGCGGCTCAGTATATTCAGCTCAGGAAGGGAATGAAGTTTTCATTGTCGGGTACTCTGGCCAGCATGGGATGCGCACTGCCATACGCAATAGCGGCCCAGTTGGCGTTCCCAGATAGGCAGTGCGTGGCTTTCGTTGGAGATGGCGGATTCAGTATGCTGATGGCAGAGTTTGCCGCCGCAGTGCAATACAAGCTTCCGATAAAGGTGATTATCATCAAGAACGATACCTTGGGCATGATTCGCTGGGAACAGATGGCGTTTCTGGGAAATCCAGAATACGGCGTAGAATTCTCGCCGATTGATTTCACAAAGTTCGCGCAAGCTTGCGGTGGAGCGGGATACACGATAAGAGAGCCATCTGAGGTTGATTCGGTTATCTCTCAGGCAATGTCTGCCAAGGACAAGCCAACAATAATAGAAGCTTAT
The DNA here is from genome assembly GCA_036554645.1 of Nitrososphaera sp. Lineage (GTDB taxonomy): Archaea > Thermoproteota > Nitrososphaeria > Nitrososphaerales > Nitrososphaeraceae > Nitrososphaera. Next base: position 3,773 of record DATBMW010000053.1, on the reverse strand, counting down.
GTTGACCCGTTTGAGCCTCCGATGCCGCCGAAAGTAGCTTTGGACTTTATTTCCAACTTGGCGGAATCGCTAACGAAAGGACAACCCAACGCCACAAGGATTGGATTGACACTTTTTCGAAACAAAGTACACGAAACATTGAGAAACATCCATTCTCACACCGAAGATGTCCACTGATCATGACCCGAATGCTCTAGCATGGCGGACTATCCGATTGAATCCAGGCAAGTTTGCGCCCTATAGAGCTGTATCTTTGTCTTTTCTTAGGGATACACGCAAGTTTTCCTGGCCCTCAACTATGTATTCAATTCTCTTGCCCAGGGCCATTATGGTTTCCAGCATCTTGTCGTGGCGCTTGTCTGAGGCATCTAACCTTTTCAGCATCTCATCCTGATCTTTGTTAATCTCTTTTATTGTTTCTAGCGTGCTATCCTGAAATTCATTTATGCTCTCAATGTTCTTCAATGTTTGGTCTTGTTTGTTTGAAGTGTGCTTTTGTCGATTGTATATGAGCCAGCTTATCAGTCCACCAATTATCGCGCCAACCACGACACCAAGGTATGCGCTTGAAGCGTTAGTCATGTCCTGACAATCCTTCGAAAGCTCTGGAACGCAGCCCCAGCTCATGAGGAAGCTTTGCCACCACATGACACTTGGATGGTTCACAAGATTTCTTAACATTCTTGCCAGGCATCCGAGCAGGTATTTCTAGATCGAGATTCGTGAAAAGAACACCTGCAGCCAATTCATGAGCCTCATGCTAACAAACCTGCGACATGTACTTGACAAAACAACGGTAAAGAAGCGACCGGAGATCAAGGTCGAATATCAGGCGGGATCATCGGCGAACTTTGACAATGCTTGCTCCCGCTTGCCTCGCACAAGCTTTTGTAGCTCTTTGATAGCAGAGGCAAGTCGGGCATCCGCTGTCTCTTTAAGCCCATGCATCACAAGTATCTCGCCTGACCCAAACTTTGCGTCCTCGACCACAATCGGGATCTTTACATGCAGGATTTCTGCAATAAAATCAAACAGGAACGGATACGTCGCGCTATTTTCGTAGACATACGAAGTTGCGTCATCGCTGACTAGTGCTTCGTCTCTTACCTTGAAGGTAAAGTCGGGAGAAGATATCGAATCGATAATCTTTGCCACAAGATCTGCTGATTCGGCACTCTTGCCAGCCTGCTTGATCTCGGCATATTTCTTTGATGCTTTTTCCAAGTCGTTCAGGCTGGCAACCAAGTTTAATCGCACCTCTGAAGTGTGACATTAATAATTAATCTTTCCGGAGGATCAGGCCCCTTGTCAGGCTCTGCAATATATACAGATGGGTTCCAATGAGCTTGTGGCTAGCTCCATGGCGCACAACAGGGGAAGACCTTTCAGTATCGTTGACAAAAGACCAGTGCGAAAGACAAGGAAACTAACGGCGCCTATATACACGGTATTGATAGTTAATCCGAACTCGCGTAGCGGACTGACAGGCAAGAATTGGGAGTCCCTTGAGACTAGCATACGGAGAGTGCTACGTGAGAACTTGCAGGTAGTGTTTAGCAAGAAACAGGGTGACGGATCTGTCTTGGCTAGGACATTCCTTAAGAGAGGATTCAGAAAAGTAATTGCAATTGGCGGTGACGGGACGATAAATGAGGTAGCAAATGGCTTTTTCGAGGAGCCTGCAGGCATTTACGGAAAAGCGTCAGGACCATTGAAACCGATAAATCCTGACGCGGTCATGGGAATAGTTCCCTGCGGAACAAGAAATGTCCTCTCCAAATCTCTGGGTTTGCCAGAAACCGTCGTAAAATGTTGTCGCAATTTTGCCTCGGGTAAACCAAGAAAAATAGATGTTGTCAGGGCTACCGTCAAGAATCCAAACGATCACTCGTCCGTTTCCAGAATCTATCTCAATGCCGCAGAAATCGGACTTGGGGCTGAGATTGCTGAGAGGTCAAGGAAAGTTAGAAAGGTGCTGAGCAATAGGATCGTCTCGACAGCGACGGGTATCCTTGCCACTTTGCCGTCTTACCAGAGTAATGAATGCGAAGTATTGCTTGATGGGCACCGCGAAAAGATAAAGATGACTATGGCAATTGTTGCAAATGGCAAATTTCTGGCGGGTGGTTTCAAGACTGCATCGAATGCAGAGATGTCAGACGGCCTTCTGGATGTTGTTATCGTGAAAGACGCGGGCAGTCTAAAGATGCTTGGCGAGCTTTTCAGTATGAAGAGTGGCGAATACGACAAGGACAGCAATGTCATTTATAGGCAATCTAGAAAGGCGTCGCTAAAATCCACTGAAAGAGATGTGACGGTAACAGTTGACGGTGAGACAATTGGCATTCTCCCTGCGACGTTCAAAGTCGCCCGCCATGCGCTGAACATCATGATGTAGATCGAGCTCATTTGCCGAGTTAGCTCGCTTTTGTCGGTCGCTTACTTTGATCGAGATCTTGTGCTTTTGGCAAAGTAGCTGGTGCCATCGTATAGCAGTTTCGATCTGTTTGCGGCAACGTTGTCGAGTATAGGTTCGTTTTCATTCATCAATGAATGTCTCCCTTGCCGAGTGTTTTCTGGTTTTTCACCGGTGTATGAAGATGCAATGTCAGGACGATTGCGTGCCCGTAGCTCCTGCGCAACAAGCCTTCTCACTTTCTCTCCCTCCACTTCTGCGGCTCCCTTGCGCCCCTTTTTGGTATTCACCGAAGAGCTGGTGGCCCTTACCTTGCGCGACACTTTCTTGGCGATATCTCGTGCCATCATGAATGGAGTGCCAGATCGACTGATCGTTTGGGCCATTCTGTCGGCATCGAATTTTTCCTTTCTTCCGCTGCTCCTCACGATCAGGATGTTACGCGGCCTTGCTGCTTTACTTCGGCCACCTCCCATATTGCTCTTGTTGCGGGCTTTTGAAGGCGACCTGGCCTTTCGCACTTTTCGTCTTTTGCTTCTAAAACCAGTCTTCATGCTGCTCTTCATTACGCGTTACTCACTGATACTGTGCATAGATTAGTGGGCAGAATTTCTTCGACATCACGATGCCTCTTCCTCAGAGTCACAATACTGACGTCTGCAGCCAGGGCGATCCTGGCTTGATTTACTTTCTCGCCTTCGCTATTGCACGCCGCATAAAGCACCGCAGCAGAGAATGCCACAGGGTCCTTGCCTTGGGATACGTGACTCTCCCTTGCCAGCGTCATCATTTGAAGGGCACGCCTGAACGTTCTTTCGCTTAGTTTGGCGTTATTTGCGATTCTTCTAAGGTACTTGCTAGAGTCTATCATGGGCAACCGAAGACCGAGGTGCTTGACAAGCAAACGGTAACACTTGCCCGCAAATATCGGATCTGTATTTGCGGCCCCTGCAATCTCGTCAAGAGTTCTTGGAATGTCTGATTCCCTGCATGCCGCGTAAACCGATGCCACAACTAACGCCCTAATTGACCTCCCTTTGATAATGCTGCCTTTGACTGCCTTTCGATAATTGTAAGCAGCGTTTTCCACAATTGAATCACTGAGGGCAAGCTTGTCTTTTATGACGCCAAGGATCGCAAAAGCACTCTTTAGGTTTCTATGGAAGCTTTTACTATTACCGGAGATTCTGTTCCAATGTCTTAGCCGGTCTATTTGTTTCCTTTGTTCAGAGTTGATAGATACGCCGTTTGCATCGACATTCACATTCGCTATAGTTGTGGAAAGTCCAACATCATGAACTGCCAGTGAGAGTGGCATTCCCATCCGGCTCTTGCTCTCGATGTCCTCTGCAGAGTA
>DATBMW010000059.1:0-23816 GCA_036554645.1 Nitrososphaera sp. | reverse complement strand
GGCTCCTTGTGCCTATCCTTACGATGTTCCCGGTTTCGACAAAGCCGTCCCCGAGCTTTAGGCCAACGTCTCCAGAGCCAAGAATGCCGACCTGCATCAGTTACTGAAATATCCAGAGACGTAATAAAGCTACCAGTAGTTTGATTTTATCTTCTCAATGACGCGCTCGTGGTCCGGGCCCTTCCTTCTGGCGTAGCCTTCCATCGCAGAAAGCGGCACGCCTCCGAGAGTAGATGCCAGCGTTGTGAAGAACCAGTTCTTTATCGGGTTGTCCCTGCCTACCTTGCCCATGAATTTCTGGATTCCGTACTTGAAGTTGTGCTGCCACGTCTTGTACATCACTCCGAGCTTTGCCGGGTCCATAGTGTTTCCAATGTCGTAAAAGTCTGATTTTTCAAGAAGGCCAATCGGGACAAAAGTAAGCGGAGTAGCCGTGAATTTTGAATCAGGCTGTTCCGTTTCTATTTCGTGAATCAGCCTTATCGTTTCCCAGCTGTCTTCGGGAGTCTCGTCGTTATCAAGGCCCATTATCAGAGTAAAGGCGGGCACCCAGTAGTTCTGGTTGAGCACCTTGATGCCGTTCTTTACCACCCAGTGCCATTCGTCCGGCTTGTACGGGGAGAGCTTGCGGTCAGCGTACTTGCCAATGAGCCTAATGCTGCCCGTTTCAAAACCACACTGAATGCCGATGTGGTTGTCCGGCCCCGATTTTATTATCTTTGAAACATTGGGAATGAGCCGCTCGTCTGCTATTGCCCCGGCAAGCGTTCCGTGCGTCGGGTTGGCGTGTTCGATCCCCGTCGCCATGATCCCCGTAAAGAGCTCCTCTATAGCCTCTCTGTTTGGCTGCATGTTCTTTGTAGTCCTCGGGTTCAGTCCGTAGACGAAAATGTCGTCGCTGTGGACCCAGGCATTCTTTAGGCCGCCGTACTTCATGTTGACCTCTATTTCCTTCTGCACTTTTTCTACAGGGTAATACCTCAATGGTCTGAGCGTCACGTCGCAGAACTTGCATCCCCGGCCGCAGCCTCGCATTACTTCAATCATGCCATGCATGCTCGGGTTGACGATGTTTGGTATCTCGTCTATCGAAGGCTCGTTCCAATAGTGGATGAACCTGCCATGGAGAGTCTTTTCGTTTCGTACGAATTCCTTGATCTCTACTTTGAACTGGCTCTTCTTGAAGGGGTTTGCGGTATCGAACTCGCCTGAAATAAGTGAATCAAAGAAAGCACCGGCAGCGCCATCGATCTCTGGACCGATGCCACCCAGCTCGCCCTCCACGATGCCATAAAGCCCGTATTCTTCAATCTTTGCAGGGTCGTAATTGTACTGCCATGTGCCCGAAGCCCCGGCGATTACCTTGGCTTTGCTGCCGGTCCTCTGCTTGGCGGCGTTTATCCTCTGGTGGAGGTCGCGATTGTAGAATTCGTCGTATGACATGTGCTTGCGGCCGTAGGTAAACGTCATGGTGACTGGCCCCATTCCAAGCGGGTCCATTTCATAAGTGCCGACGACCTCTGTCTCCGGCCCAATGAATTTTTCGATGTGATCAGGGTGGGCAACTACCACATCCTCCCGGCTGTAGCCGTCGCGCAAGAGCGCAGATTCCACCTTTCTAAGCCCGTACGGGGCAAAACTTGCGTAGCCGTTATTGTGCTCTATGGGATTGCAGATAAAATCAAAGAGGACTTTTGGCGTGACCTGGTTGCGAAGGATCTGGTACCAGAACGAGCCGTGGTCCCTGTTGAAATCAAGGGCCGGCGCGCAGCCAAAGAACGAGGCAAGTGAAATACCCCTGTAGGGGGACATTAATGTTCGATCCGCCGTAAGAACGACCTTAGGATACCTACCCAATGCCTTGAATCCCTGTTCAAAGGAAAATGATAACAGGTGCATTAAAAGGTTTCCAATAAATTGGCGTGGTTTGTATTAGTATTACAATAGCTATCTCATGCTGGGGGACACTGGGTCTCTACCGTGGCAAGGGTATCGAGAACAGTCGCGGCGCTGTTGCTTGACGTGGCGCCTGTATCGCTTTCTGCTACCTGTACGTCCACCGGAACGGCGCTGCTGCTCTTTACCGGCGCTGTTGTAGGCTGAACGCTGACATCGGACGAGCAGCCAGCGAGACCGCCGGTCGAATCGAGCTTTATCGACCAGATATCGCGAATGCCGGCGCCAAAAGATCTTGTGTGTCCCACTACGATAGAGCCTCCATCTTCTGTCAGTGCTATCGACTCTGCTTCGTCTACCAATGTGCCGCCGTACCGCATCTGCCACTCCACGCCACCCGTCGAGTTGAACTTCACGGTCCAATAGTCTTCATTTCTTATCCCAAAGGATCTGGTCTCCCCGGCTGCGATAAACCCACCGTCTGCTGTGAGCTGGGCGGATGACAGCTCGTCAAAATTCCCTCCTCCAACAGTCTTTTGCCACACGATATTGCCGTCTGTATCTATCTTGAAGACCCAGCCATTGGTTGACTTTGAGAAAGAGCCTGACTGCTCCATGATGACATAGCCTCCGGGCACTTCCAGAATTGTCGAGGGTTCTTCAAATTTTGCGCCTCCGTACCGCTTTTGCCACTCCACATCGCCCAGCGAATCAAGTTTTATCAGCATGATGTCGCCGCTTGTGCCAAAAGAGTGTGTAAATCCGGCAACAAGGTATCCCCCATCAGATACTTCTTTGACGAAGCGAATCACATCGTCTTTGGCTCCTCCATAGCTTCTCTGCCACTCTATGCCACCTTCTGAATCCAGCTTTACCACAAAAAAGTCCCTGGAACCGGCGCCAAACGACATCGTAAATCCAGCCACAACATAACCCCCGTCAGAGGTCTGCTGAATTGCATGGGCAACGTCGGCCCTGGGTCCACCGTACGTCTTTTCCCACTGGATATCACCACCTGAATCGAGCTTTAGCACCCACATGTCATTGGCCCCAGCTCCAAAAGAGTTCGTGGGCCCGGCGACTACATAGCCGCCATCGGATGTTGGCTGAAGCGACCGGGGTTCTTCATTGCGGATGCCGCCAAAGGTCTTTTGCCAGGCGATGCTGCCGTCATCGTCCAGCTTGATTATCCATACGTCATTCTTGCCCGCGCCTGAAGAGTTCGTCAGGCCTGCGATCAGGTATCCTCCGTCTGATCCTGGCACGATTCCCCGAAAAACGAACTCATCGCCTGATCCTCCATAGCTCCTTGCCCAGGTCTGCGCGTCTGCCGCAGAAATACCGGTCTGCACCACGGGCAGGACAAGCAAGAGAGAGTATGAAAAGACCGATAATATTTTCTTCAGCGGCATTGCGCCTAGTGCCAATAACGATGTATTTAAAACCGAAGGGAAAAAACACCCTGTTGTACTCTATCAAGTAGTAAGTACGACTTTTTTTCAGTGGTGGTGGCCGTCCCTTTTGTCAAGAAAATCTTGCAGCGTCTGGTCGCCCAGCTTCTTCTTCAGTACTTCATGGATTTCTCTGACCACTCCGAATCCATAGAAGGTAAGCGCCGTATAGAGCGAAACGAGAGTAGCGCCTTTCTCGTATGCCTTCCAAGCGTCTTCCCCGCTGAAAATACCGCCGCAAGCGATTATGGGGAGATCCGGGAAAGCCTTGTGGACATCCTCCACCAACTTTAGCATGTACGGGAAGAGGGGACGGCCACTTTCCCCAGCTATTCCTCTTGAGAATTTTTTCGCACCGACAACAGAGCTCCTGTCTACCGGCCTCGTATTACCGATGACAACGGCATCGCCCCCATTCTCGCAAAAGATCCGTATCGACTCGAGCTTGCTTTGTCTTTCTTCGTCCAAGGGCACCAGGCCGTTGTAGGGGGATATTTTTGAAGCCTTGATCATATCGCGTGGTACGAGCGAATTCATGAGATCGATTATTTTTTTTGTGAACGCGGGAGTTTGCAGCACCTTGTTGAAATCTGTATTGGGAGAGGTCCTGTTTTCTTCAAAGCCAAAGTCAACGTATGGCAATGTTTTTCTAATGATCTCATCGCACGAATCGAGCACCGCGTCCTCCGTATAGGATTCAGTAATCCCAGAAAAGTTCAACAGGATCCTGGCGTTTCCTTTCGGGCCTTGCCGGAACTTTTCAAGCTTGCGCACGGCATATCCAAGACCCTTGTGTGGATATCCCTGAGCATTCACTATCGCCTCGCGTTCATCGTCCACTGCTATGCGGACTGTCTGGCTCTTTGGCCGCTGGGAATTGCCTGCCCGCGCGTCCTTCAGAACGCTGCCCGGATTAAGGAATCCGAATACATACGACATTGGCTCGAGGACGTCGCAGTTCTTGTCAAATCCGGCGGCCACTCCCACCGGTCCAGCTAGTCTGTGTCCTTTGACATTGACGGCCAGTTGCTCGCCTGGCTCAAAGTAGTGCGCGTTCTGCCGGAACTTTTCGGCCATCTTCAACAGCCTTTCCTTGGCTTTTTCGTGCACTACTTCCGGCTGAGCAAGCTCATCAGTTGCCTTATACCTTGAATAGAGATATCTTCTGTAGAGCTTGAATACTGAAGGGTCCAGGCTTGCCTTAAAAGTGTCTACGAGCTGCAATCGCGGATGACTCCTTCAGCCTTGGTCTCAACCGCCGCTATTCGTGAACCTTCCTATATATCATTAATGCTGGCTGTCCTTTACGAACTGCCAGAGGTTCGCAAAAAGGATTTCAAATTCATGTGATTTCGAGATTTCGTATGTGACCGAGTTGCCGTACTCATTTGTAAGGTGGAGACCGATTTTGCCATCCTGTAATCCGATTGACATGAGCTTTGCTGCAAAATGGATTGATGCGCCGGTTTCACTTGTGGTGAGTTCTGGGTGTGCCAAACTGACCTTGTACTCCTATCCGGTGGTATATTTACCTGCAAGAAAATGCCGCCAATTCAATCAAGATAAATAATGTTCTGTCTAGAAATGATCTCGTGTGGAAATCGGATGACTGTATGAATGAGGCCCACGGACTGTGCAAGGGGTTCACAAAAGAAGATGTTGATGATTTTTCCACCAATACCAAGATGTGCACCTGCCCCTGCCACGATGGGATGTACCAGCTGGTAAGAAATACGGTTGCCCTGGTCAACCAGAGCGCACGCACTAACCCGTTCCAGTTTTCCACAGCCGATGATGCCTAGGCCGGCTTTGCGGACCTACCGTACGAGAATTTCATCAAAAGCAGGACGACGTTGAAAACCGTAGCTATTGCGTTTGCTCCCACTATCACAAGGTCAGACTTGTATATCCCGTACACCATCCAGAGAACGGTACCTGTCGCAAACATGCTCATGAGGTACCGTGATACATCGTGCATGCTCTTTGTTCTGTACGCCTTTATCATCTGCGGCAAAAAGCTCGAAGTGGTAAGGACTGCTGCCAGCACACCCACCATTGAAACGAGCATGTCAGGAGCCAGAATCTGCCTTAGCAGGATCAGCATCACGCAAGACGATCTGCCATGATCGTATTAAGGCATGTGTAACAAATTATATTACAACCGCGCATCTGGATCATGATGACGCAACTGCGAGATCTGGTCGATGGGACCGTCGTTGGTTCAGGCTCTGACTATGTCGTTGTGAAGAAGGGCAAGAAACGTCTGCTACTGGAATTTCCGAGCTTTCAGATAAAGGAGCTGAAAAATGCTACGACTCCGTATGGCTCTCAAATAGATTAGCCTGTAACGCCATATGACAACAACTTTTCTTCACTTTGTGGATTCTAAAGTTTGAGCAATCACTTAAATTGAGATTACAGAATATTCTCAACGTTTGAAACAAAAGGCTACTATAGAGGTTGCTACCGCGCAGCCAAAGCCTCCTCCTGCCACTCCGAAAGGAAAAGTCAGATATGACAGGAAGGCAGAATCCGAGTTCTTTGTCGACAACTCGGCACTCGCGGGCTTTACCACAGAGCGCATCCTTTACATGGCAGTAAGGGAGCTTATCGAAAACGCGCTGGATTCCTGCGAGACCGGCCACATTCTCCCCACAATATCACTTTCGCTAAAGACAATTGATCCTGCAAACGACCTCTGGATGATTACCTGTGAAGACAACGGAATCGGAGTACCTTCAGACAAGGTCCCGCTTGCGGTCTGCTCCTTCCTGATGTCCGGCAAGTATGTCGAAAAGCAGCAGCGAGGCCTATTTGGCGTGGGACTAAAGATGATTGCCGCTTTTTCCACAAAGGACACGGTTCATCCGCTAAAAGTCTGGTCTAAATCGGTGGAGGAAAATTCAGAGCACTATTTCGAGCTGCGAACGGACATAAACACGAACAAGCCCATCGTCCTCGCTGAGAGGACTGTCAAGGGTGAGGAATCCAAGATCGCAGGAGCGTCGGGCTTTAGGGTTGAGGCCGTGCTTCGTTCAAAGCTTTCACAGATCACGAGGATCAACGCAAAGAGCAAGATAAACGACTACATCAGCCAGACAAGTGTTGTAAACCCTTATGCTGTAATCGAATACGAAACAGACGAAGGCAAGGTAAGATTTGATCGGAGGACCAGGGCAATGCCCCAGCCTGCAAAGGAGGTGCTGCCGCATCCGGCAGACATGGATCTAAAGACTCTGAAAAAGGCTATTATGAATTTCATGAACCAAAAGACCACGCTCCAGGGCATGCTTGCCAGCTCTTTCCAAAAGATGTCTAGTGAGAAGGCCAAGTCCATTATCGCGGCGGCGGGCCTCGAAAACAAGCTCGCCGACAAGTATGACGAGAACGAGCTCTTCAAGGTCGTAAACGTCTGCAAGCAGACCAACTTTCAGCAGGCAAACACCGACCATCTCAGCCCCATAGGCGAAGAGATCCTGACGGCGGGAATGACCTCCGAATACATGATAATCACTTCAAAATCAGAAGCACCGAGCAACGGCGAAGGCGCTCCCTCGGATCAACCACAGCGGCCGCAGATATCGGTGAAGGTCCTAAAACCGGCGCTAACTGCATACTCTTCAAGAACCTGTGTCATCAACAACAGGCCGACCATTGTAGAGTGCGGCATCGCATACGGAGGGGACATCCCATCGTTCAAACTCTACAGGTACGCAAACAAGATCCCGCTTCTTTACGATGAAGGTTCCGATGTCGCAAAGGAGGTAGTATCTGAGGTCGAGATAAACAAGATGGGAATCACGAAAAAGGAGGCAAGGGAACAGTTCGCGAATCCAGAAGCCCGGTCCGACAGGGCAGTCGAACTCTTGCCGCTCCACATTTTCTTCCACCTCTGCTCGACCAAGATTCCATACAAGACTGCAGGGAAGGAGAGCATTGCTTCGGAAGGCGACTTGAAAAAGTACATGAAGTTCTGCCTTTCGGACCTCTATAGGAAGGTGAGCGCCCAGATCAGAAAGGAGCTGCGCATGAAAGATGCCCAGAGCAGGCTCAACCTGTACAAGCACTACATACCGCTAATAGTATCTGCCATATCCGAATCAATCAAGGTTGATTCCGGTAAGCTCACGAGCGCCTTTACCGAGCTGGCTGAAAAACATGTGAAGGGCGAGATTACCGGTTCTGTTGTCCCTGAAAAGAATGACGAGATAACCGGCGAGCGACTTGAGGAGGAGGCAAAGGACTCTGGAAAGGTAAAGCCGACAAAAGAACAGGACGTAATTGACTCTGCCAGATCAAAGGGAATGGAACGACCAAAGAAACAGAGCACTCTTGACGAAGTGATCCGCCCTGCTAAAGGGAGGAAAAAGTAGTGCCGACAAAAGACAAGCGACACCAGCAGGTCATGAAAAAGATCAGTCTGATAATGAAGGACGTCAGCGATGACCTGATGGAGAAAAAAACCATGCCGGTACTAAACGTGCCAAAGGTCGGCTATGACAACACTGTCTGGTCTGATCAAAAGAGGATGCTGACCATAGGCGAGAAGAAGGTCGGGATAAGCCCTGATAGCACGAAAAAGATCCCCACCTTTGCCCAGTACCTGGTGATGGCAAATGCCATACGCAAGCTATTGGACGAAGAGATGGAAAGCACCATCAGGGGCATGTATTACGCCACTCTGAGCACTGTCGGGGATGACAAGAACAAGCAGAAATTCTGGAGCGGCCAGGAAGACTCTGACGACGCAATCAAGGCCATTGAACTGCTGACGGAAGTCCCGCGAGAGGAATTTTCGGTCACTTCAAAGCCAAAGGGCATGATCTCTGGCCCCATCACCCTGCGCGTGGGAGGCGATATTATCGACTGCAACCTTGGAAGCAGGGCAACTTCGCAGCTGATTCCGACCAACATCCGAGACGTGGAAATTGTAAAGGTCAAGGCAGACTTTGTCATGGTCGTAGAGAAGGATACCGTGCTCAACAACATCCGCAAGTCAGGGTTCATAAAGAAATACAACGCGATCCTCCTCACCGGATCTGGTGAGCCCGACAGGGCGACAAGAATGATGGTCAAAAAACTCAATGAAGAATGGAAAAAGCCAGTGGTTGTGTTTGCCGACGCTGACCCATGGGGGCTCGGAATTGCGCTGCGCTACAAGATAGGAAGCGAATCGCTCAGCTACGACAGCGACAGGCTCGTGGCCCCAGACGCAAAGGTGCTTGGCATGATGTTCTCTGACATTTACGAGTACAACATCCCCGAGGTTGCGAGGCTTGCTGCCACGGACGAAGATTTGAACAGGGCCAGTGACATGAAGAAAAAGCCGTGGTTTCAGGACAAAAAGTGGCAGAAAGAGCTGGACCTGTTCCTGAAACGCAAAGAAAAGTGTGAGCTGGACGCCTTCTTCAAGCACGGCTTCAAGTATCTGGCCGAAGTCTACCTGCCGCGCAAGCTGCGTGAGGCCGGCGTAATATAGGTCCGGAACTGCAGGATTTGCCTATCTTTCAAGTATTCCAATGAAGACTTGTAGTTCTCTTTTGCAATAAGGTTCTTTAAGAGGTTGCCTGGAGTGAATTCCAGCTTGGCACTGTCAACGCAGCTCGCCAATGGCAAGACGCTGCAAATAGCGATTCGGACGAGCCCCAGGGCTCGGCGGCTGCGCCTTGTGTCTGGCATTGCCGGAGTCGAGGCGGTTGTGCCCGGCGACTTTAGCGCACAAGCACTCTCTGACTTCGTTGCGAGCAAACGCGACTGGCTTTTGAAAACTTCCAGATACTATGAGAGACTGAGGGAGCGCTGCGGCGGGCATGAGCCCGGAACGATCTACTACCTTGGCAGCAGGTACAAGATCAAGATGGTCAAGGACAGGCAGCCTGCTGTCACAGTTTCTGATGCCCTTAAAATCATCACGTTTCACGTCGATGACGTGAGGAAATCCAAGTATCAGCAGCAGGAGTGGTATCGCCACCAGACGGCGCGGATCATCGACGAGCGGTTGCCGGTGCTTGCAGGCAGCCTGGGACTGCGCTACAACAAAGTGTCGATAAAGAGCCAAAAGTCCCGGTGGGCCAGCTGCTCCAGGAAGGGTAACCTGAACTTTAACCTGCTTCTTGCTGCTGCACCGATCAAAGTCATTGACTATGTGATAATACACGAACTCATGCACCTCATAGAGCTTGGCCATTCCCGCCGATTCTGGGAACTTGTCCGCAATGCAGATCCAGAGTACGAGCGCCACAGGGAATGGCTGTCCAGCTATGCGCCGGTAATAGGGATAGAATAGCACTCGCAAAATCAAGCGCGATCCCGTAAAGTGACAGACATGGCATGATAGTACAAGGTTTATAGAATCGTATCATGCGGATTCCTAGGATGGATGTTGAAGACCGGCTCGCGCTCGTGACAAGAGAGCCGACAGAAGAGGTGATAACAGCCGACGAACTGCGCGCGCTTTTCCAGACAAAAGCCCGGCCAAGGCACTACATCGGCCTTGAAATTTCCGGCATGCTTCACCTTGGAAGCCTTGTGCTAACGGGGTTCAAGATTAACGACTTTATCAAAGCTGGAATCGATACTACGGTGTTTCTGGCCGACTGGCACACCTACATCAACGACAAGCTCGGAGGCGACTGGGGAAGGATAAAAAAAGTTTCCGAGTATTATGCAGAAGCTTTCAAGCTGTTCTGCCCCGGCGTCAACATTGTTCTTGGCAGCGACCTTTACAAGCAGCATGGTGAGGGTTATTGGGAAGATTTTGTGCGGTTCTGCAAGCAGATGACCCTAGCAAGGACGATGCGATCGCTGACCATAATGGGAAGGAGTGAAACCGACAAGAACCTGGATCTATCACAGTTGCTTTATCCTCCCATGCAGTCAGTCGATATCAAGGCACTGGACCTGGATATCGTGCACGCGGGCATGGACCAGCGCAAGATACACATGCTTGTCAGGGAAATTTTTCCAAAACTAAAATGGAAAGTGCCTGTCCTTATCCACCACCACATATTGGCTGGACTTGCAGAACCTGCAAAGATGGGCCAAGAAGAGGACGCGAAACTTGCAAGCAAGATGAGCAAGAGCAAGCCCGGCTCGGGTGTCTTGATCCATGACGACGAAAAGACGATACGAGAAAAAATAGGCAAGGCTTTCTGCCCAGAAGGCATCGCAGAAGGAAACCCCATTTTGGAACTAGTTCGCTATGTGGTCTTTCACCAGTTTTCCGAGTTTGTGATTGAACGGCCTGTCAAGTACGGCGGCAGCGTAACTTATTCCAGTTACAAGGAGGTTGAAGACGACTATGTCGCGAAAAAGATACACCCTATGGACCTAAAGGGCGCAACGGCAACCTATGTCAACAAGATTGTCGAGCCCGTCTATCGGCATTTCAAGGGCAAAGAGCCAGACCTTGGCTAGGTTATGAATCATTGAAACCGTAAGAACCTACCTCTTGATACTGAATCAATATAAGCAGGCGAGCGCCGCTTCACGAACAGCCCCTTGAGAGCTCTCACCGCGGCTGTCCTCGCATCTATTGTGTTGTCCACGGTCGGCATAGCCAGTATGACGGAATCTGACACGGGGCATGTCTATTCCAGCGGCAACTGGGAGTCGCTTCCCGCGGTGCCCGGGGCGATAAGGAGCGCTGCCATGGCATATTCTCCGGAAGATGACAGAATAGTCATGTATGGCGGCAGAGCTCCTGACAGCACGTTTGTCAACGAGCTCTGGATATACAATCCGAACACCGGCCAGTGGACAGAAAAAACTGGATGGAAATGCAATCCTTCCTGTCCTGCTGGAAGGGCAGTGCATTCTATGGTCTATGACGATCACAACAAAAAGTTTGTCGTTTTTGGAGGATACCTTGTTTCGGGCCATTCCTTTGAAACCAACGAGACATGGACGTACGACCTAAAGACCAACACCTGGCAAAAACTGAGTTTTGGTAATCAGGCATTGCCCGGTCCCAGACACTGGGGATCGCTAGAGTACAACCCAGTAGACAACATGAGCTATCTTTTTGGCGGGCACTTTAACAACGCTGCATGCCCGGGCGACATCATGTACGGCGATCTGTGGAAGCTCGACATTTCAGGAACGCCAAAGTGGACAAAGCTCAACCCGTCCGGCGACCCGACCGTTGGCCTGCCGGCGCCCAGACAGTCCGACCTTGTATTTAACACACAGGAGTCAAAGTTCTATATCTTTGGCGGCAAGAGCGAGCTGGGCTCTGTGAAGGGGAGCCCGTGCGACGCTGACATCGACTCTCGGGAGACCCATTTTAACGACCTCTGGAAGTACGACTCTGTCGCCAACAAGTGGACATTGGTACACGGTAACCAGACAGATTACACCCACTACCCAAAGGAGCGAAGGACAGACGTTGTCTATGATCATCAGACCAACAGGATGATAATGTTTAGCGGAATGCTCGAGACGGCCAGCGACTATGGAAAGGATACCTGGATCTATGATTTTGACGACGATAGGTGGTCCACTGTCCAGGACATTGACCTGGTACTGCCGCCACTCAGGACCGGACTGGCTGCTGTTCTGGACCCGACTGAAGGCACAGTCTACTTGTATAGCATAAACGGCGCGACGAAAAAGGGTGGCTTTTGGACGCTCTCGTTCATCAAGAACAACATTAGCGTGAATTGCTTCAACAAGCAGCCGATCATCTTTGGCACTGACAAAGATGACAGCTTGACTGGCAAGAGTGTGCCAAACGTGATATACGGTCTGCTCGGAAAGGACGACCTGACAGGAGGCAAGGCGAGTGATTTCCTGTGTGGTGGTGGAGGAGATGACACGATTGTTGGCAATGAAGGCAATGACAAGATCCTTGGCTATTCCGGAAACGACGAAATCCGCGGCGGCGCGGGCAACGACAGTCTGAATGGTGGCGCGGGCAACGACATGCTATCTGGCGATGCAGGCAAGGATCGATTTATTTGCGGGCCTGGAACCGACACGATAAGCGACTTTAATTCCTCGCAGGGAGACACAAAGACTTCCGACTGTGAAAACTTTTAGCTGGTCGCGAAGGCGCCTTATACGATAGCTTTCCTCAAAGGAAACTAATTAAGCCTGAAAATGCATAACAGTCAATGTGTCGCCTTCGACACTTAGATCGCAAGGTCTGAAGCATTGATTTCGATCAGAATGCTCACTATCGCATTCTTTGCCCTAGGTGGATTGATTGCATCAGCCGCCATTTTCCAGCAATTTACAATTGCATCAAAACCCTACGCAATATCGCAAGAAGAGGCAGTTAGAATTGCTCTCAACCAAGTTAGTTTGGAACCCAACAGGGAAGCGCAAATTCTGCCCCATGCAATCGCTAAAGCGACATTGATTCACATAGGCAAAGATGGATGGTCATTCCTCGTAGATGAAAATACGTTGGCTGATACGTGGGCTTTTAGAAAAGACGCGGGGTTTGAGAAATACGAGGAAGAGTATGCTTGGTATGCTGAGGTTACAACATCAAATGTCAATGGGGGGAGCAGGGAATATTGGTATTTGATAGATATTGATAGCGGTCGGGCCATTGGAAACGGCTCTGATGCAATGAAATCATCAACGGTTTCGCGCTAGCCTCCAATCTTTCGCTGTCACAGCAGAACTTTCTTGCTCAATACTTAAATCTGTGAAGCGTCTATCTTAGCGGCAAGTCTGTCTTGTGAGAAACGGCTCTGAAATTCGATCTGTCTTATACGTTGCAAATATATTTATTGGCGCCAAGATGACCAGCTACGGATGGCAGCAGAAGCGATTGCAAACTTTGACGTCTATGCATGGTTCGCCGTCGGGCTCTTTGTTGCGGGCCTGTTCGCGGTAATGATATATGAAAGAGAAAGCTCAAAGACAAAGCGGCAGCCACAGCAGCAAACTGGATCCGCTGCAACAGACGCTGAAAAGTGATCCGGCCGAAGAAAAACGGATTATTGAAAAATTCAGAAAAGAAGGCTTTGATTCACTAACACCCATACAGCGAAAAGCTCTCCCAGTTATTGCGAGAAGGGTGAACTGCATTCTCGTCGCGCCCACAGGCTCGGGCAAGACAGAGGCTGCGGTTCTGCCCGTCTTTACGATGCTCGCCCACCAGCCTCGCAGTGCGGGCAAGATACGCGCCATCTACATCACTCCTCTGAGGGCACTGAATAATGACGTATTTAGGCGCGTGATAAAGTATGCCGAATCGGAAGGCCTACGCGTCCTCATCCGCCATGGTGACACCACGGTTTCGGCCAGAAAAAAAATAGTGGATGATCCGCCAGACATCTTGATCACCACGCCCGAGTCGCTTGCCGTTGTTCTTACAAGTGAAAAGATGCTGGCAGCACTTAAGGAACTTCAGTGGGCGATAGTCGATGAAGTCCACGAGCTGGTTTCAAACGAGCGGGGCGCCCACCTGTCAATAGGACTCGAACGCCTCCAGGCTGCCTCGACGAGAAATGTTACAAGAATCGGGCTCTCTGCAACCGTCGGCAACCTCAAAGAGGCGGCAAGGTTTGTTTCAGGCACTGACAGAAAGCACGCCGTCTTGGTTGACACCGCGAGCAGGGGATACGATATCGACGTCAGGTTTGTCAAGGGCTCGCTTAACAATGTCGCGCATTTTGTAACTGACTATGTAAAGACCAACAAGATCGAAGGGTCCATACTCCTTTTTACCAATACAAGAGACGAGGCAGAATACCTTGGAACCATACTAAAGAACCAGAACGATATCAAGGTGGATGTCCATCACGGCTCGCTTTCAAAAGAAATGAGGGAAGAGACAGAGCACACGCTTCGGGCGGGTTCTGCCGGCATCGTAGTGTGCACAAGCTCGCTGGAACTTGGGCTGGACATTGGCTCTGTCGACCTGGTGATCCACTACGGCTCTCCGCGGCAGGTATCAAAGTTGATGCAGAGGATTGGAAGGAGCAGGCACAGCCAGAAGAGCTTTGCCAAGGGCCTGATAGTTACAAACAACCCCGACGACGAGATCGAGGCACTAGCAATCATCAGGAGGATGAAAAAGGGATCCATAGAGGAACAGAAAATGCACGAAGGTCCACTTGACGTCATGGCCCACCATCTGGTCGGCCTTGCAATGCAGACACGCGACCCTGTAAAGGTGGACCATGCGCACGACCTTGTGACTGCAGCTCATCCGTTCCGCAATATCACGATATCAGACGTCGAAAGCTGCCTCGACCTCCTGTCCAGCCACAACGTGATCAAGTATGACCGGGAAAACCGCGCGTATGTGCGCAGGATAAAGGCGTACAAGTACTACTTCGAGAATCTTTCAATGATACCTCACGTCCTAAAGTTCGAAGTCATTGACTCCCTTAGCAAGCGAAGGATAGGAACCCTTGACCAGCAGTTTGTAGGAGACTATGGCGAGCGGGGCAACGTCTTTGTGCTCAAGGGATCGCAGTGGCGCGTGCTGGCGGTCGACGAGAAAAGACTGGTGGTAAACGTCGAGCCTCTGCGCGGAGCAGCGATAAACATTCCATACTGGGTCGGGGAAATGATCCCGGTGGATTTCAAAACTGCTGAAGAGGTTGGAAACATCCGATACCAGGCCGCAGGCGGACGCTTAAAGTTGTCGACTGAGCTGGTCAAGGACACTCTTGCCGCATTAAAGACAGTCCCGGATTCCAGCAGGGTAGTGGTAGAAAGCCTGGGTTCAAGGAACATGCTAGTAGTGCACAGCGCATTTGGCTCAAAGGTGAACAATACCCTGGCGGCTCTGATGTCTACCATTCTGTCATCCCAGCTCGGCTATGTGGTGGAATCAAGATCCGATGCTTACAGGATAATGCTCACTTCAAGCGCAAGAATTACTCAGGGACGGCTTGAAGCGGCGCTTAAAGATGTCTATGACCTGGAGCCGGTGATAATAGCAGCGCTTGGCGGAACTCACAACGTCAACTGGAAGGTGTGGATGGTGGCCAAGAGGTTTGGAATGGTAAGCAGGGAGGCGGTGTACGACAGAAAAGTCGCGCGCATGATATACGAAAGGTACTCAAAGACCCCGGTGAGCGCCGAGTCCATACGCGAACTTGTGCACGACAAGTACGACATCGAGCAGACTCGAAAGGTGCTGGAGGACATAAAGTCGGGCAAGATAGCGATACACTGGCTTGAAGTGATTGAATTTTCAGACCTTGCAATGCCCATCATAGAACATTCTGGTAAGGCGGCCGGAGCAACGCCGCTCAGCATCGAGAAAGGAGTCATCGAGCTCGTGAAGGAGCGGCTGGAAAAGACAAAGCACAGGCTGGTCTGCATCCGGTGCGGCAAATGGGAGCGGGTAATGGAAACCAGACAGGTGCCCGACGAGATAGCGTGCCCGACTTGCAAGTCGCGCCTGGTAACAGCCACCTTTTGGTCAGATGACGAGATTGCAAGGATAATCCGCGTCAGGCTCGCAGGTGGCAAGCTGACACCAGAACAGAACCACAGGTTCGAGCGCGCATGGAAGGTCGCTTCGCTTGTCAATAACTTTGGCAAAAAAGCCCTGATTGTGATAGCAGGACATGGAATTGGCGCGGACACTGCCGCAAGGGTGCTAAGGAATTACGTCGATGACGAGCAGATGTACCGTAGCATCTACGAAGCTGAAAGGCAGTATGTAATTACCCGCGGATTCTGGGCGGATTAGCTCAGTCTTGATATCGAAGAATACGACCTAAGTGTTAGCTCTGTCCTGCCTTCGCGTCCTGCGCCGGCTGTTACGCCTACCGCCTTTATCCTGTCCCCGACGCTTAACCTGTTTATCAGCGGGCTCTGGTTGCGCCACCCGACAAGCCTTATCTCAGCCGTGTCGTCGCCTAGCAGAGTCGACGCCAGCGGGACGGTTTCGCCCGCCTTTGTGTTTACTTCAATTGTCTCCGGCGCCTGCAGGACTATGGCCTCTATTATGTAGGGGTGGTCCTGCGAGACCTCGACATCTCTTATCTTTGATTCGAATTTTGACAGTGCCGGAAATGTGCTGTCCTCGTCTATTGTTCTGATGTACGAGTCTTCCTTTGCAAGTGTTACAGAGTTGCCGAAGATCCTGGACGGGACACATTCTATCATGGAACCGGACGCTAGCTGACCAGAGCTGGCCAGGGAATTATCGATCGTTAGGACAAGTGCCCTGCCGGCCCTGTCCGCTGCAAGGCAGACAAAGCTGCCCCTGCCTGTTTCCTCGCCGACAGAGATTATCCTCAGAGGCATTACTTCGATGTCATGCACCGCTTCAGAGAATTTCAGGATCGTGCCCTCGTCCCCGTGGATCTCAAAATCGCCGCTTCCATATTGCGGATTGCCCTGCTTTACCTTCACCCCTATAAGCCGAACCTTTGCACCTGTGCCAAATACCTTGGGCAGTTTTGATTCGTCCACGTTCCATATCACGGCCCTCAGGGTTCTTGACCCTGCCTCGTTTGACAACTGAAGTTGAAGCAGCTTGCTTGCCTCGCCCCTTGCGTTGATGAAATCAGTGACCCTCGGATTGGCATTGACGACGCCCGAGATGGCAGCGCTCTCTACTGTCTCGCGGACATCGTCTATCGAAATGACAAGCGATTCGATATCGGGTATGGCAGAGTCGTCGCGCATGCTTTCTATTGCGCTGTAGCTTCCAAGGTTGATAATCGGATTGCCGTCAAGGCCGGCCCTCACATAAGCCCTGGAAATCCTTACCACGTCTCCGGACTGCAGGCCCAGCTCGTCGGGCACACCCACATGCTTGTCCCACAGCTTTACCTTCACCCTGGCATCTTTGTCATAGATTACGACAGTGCGCGTCGCCGTCTGCTCGGCACTATCGCGCCTTGTAAACTTGTACACAGGGTAGATATTCATGATCCGGCCAACGACTGTCACGTCCTTTGCGCCGACGTAAATGTCCTTCAGGCCGGACTGAGCTTTGGGTATGCTGTCAAAAGAAATCCCGAGGTCTGCCGCGACAAGGAACAAGGCCCCTTGGTCTGTCAAATAGCCAGCGCCGACCTTGCGTTTCTTTTCGTCTATCAGGTCCTTTATCTGGTCTGCCTTCAGCTCGGGCTTTTGGCTCATGAGGAGCTCCATCATTCCCTTGAAATCCTGAGACAAGCTTTCCACGAAACCCCCGTTCTGAAAAGGTAGTTGCGAACTTGGCTATAAATTTTAGAGACGGCTTCTAGGAATGCGGGGAGAGGAGCGCCAGACCGAACCACTTTTCCGAGTCGGTAAAGTATTCCTTTACTGAAAAGCCGCTTTCATTGGCTAGTTCTTTGATCTGGTCCGGTTCGAACTTGTAGGAATTTTCCGTGTGGATGGACTCGCCTTTCCTGAATCTAAAGTGCCGGCCAAGTGCTCCGACGTATACCTGCTGATCTTCCTTTGAAAGGAGATGCATTTCTATCCTGCGCATCGGCTCGTTGTAGTATGCAATATGCGTGAACTTTGAAAGATCAAACTGCCCCTGCAGCTCTGCATTTATCCTTTCTAGAAGGTTGAGGTTGAACCTTGCCGTAATGCCGTTTTTGTCGTTATAGGCTGCGTCAAGAATCCTTTTTTCCTTGTGAAGGTCGAATCCCACGAGAAACAGGTCACCAGGCTGCATGTTCTCTCTTACCGTTCGCAAGAATGACACTACCTGCCTGGGTTCAAAATTGCCAATGCTAGATCCCAAGAACAGGAAAAGCTTTGCCTGAGGTGTTGCCTCCTCGTTGGCGGAAATGATGGTGTTTACCTCCCGGATTCCATGAACATAGTCCCTGGCGATTTCCACCACTTCTATTTCTGGAAACTCGGATCGCAGCATTGCCGAGTTTTCGCTCAGGGATTTCTGCGAGATATCTATAGGAAAGTAGTACACCCTGTCCTTACTTGCGACCATTTCTCGGATCAGGATTTTTGTTTTGGCGCCGCTGCCGCTGCCTAGCTCCACGATAGAGACTTCGTCTGCTTCCGTCAGTTCGGCAATTCTTGGGGCGAACTGGCGCAGGATGGCAGCTTCGGTCCGGGTCGGATAATATTCGGGCTGCCGGCAGATCTGATCAAACAGGTCTGAGCCCAGGTCGTCGTAGAAGTACTTGAAGTGGAGGAACTTTTCAGCGCTTGCAAGACCTGCAAGCACATCGAGCTCGAATTCCCGTGCATCGAGATCTTCCTGATTCCTTGTTCTCTGGGCAGTCATAGGTATGCCTCATGGACGTAGCACCATCTCCACTGCCTGTTTGGCAGGGCGATCATGACAGGGTGGTTGGTCTGCCGAAAGTGGTTCGTGGCATGCATTCCTGGCGATGAGTCGCAGCAACCAACATGACCGCACGTCAGACAGAGCCGGAGGGCCACCCAGTCCCTCCTCTGCGATCGTTCGCATTCCTCGCATTCTGCGGTGTTGGGCTTTACTTGATCATCTGTCCCTGCAGCATGTTCGCATTTGTTATTCAACCTAATTCTCTGGCCTCGCTGTGTTCAAGCGTCCTGCGCGCACCTAAAGCCTGCAAACAGAATCCGCTCGTGCGGCTTGAAATAATTGCGATAGCTGTTCCTTATCTGATTGAAAGGTGTTGCAAAGCATCCGCCTCTTGAGACCTTCTGGTTTACAGCCCACTTGTCGGTGTACTCGGGGAACTTGGACATGAATCCCGGGTAAAGCGTATACTCGGATGATGTCCACTCCCACGCGTCGCCTAACATCTGGTGGCAGCCATAGTGGCTCTTGCCCTTTGGATATGATCCTATCTTAGTCGGCCCCCAGATCCAGGATTCGAGCAGGTTGGCATGATCTGATGTTGGAGGTTCGTTGCCCCATGGGTACATGGTTTTTTGTTGAAGATCTGGGTTCCAGCTGGCAGCCTTTTCCCACTCTGCCTCCGTGGGCAGGCGCTTGTGGACCCACCGAGCATATGCATCGGCCTCGAAGTAGCTTACGTTTACCACCGGCTCGTCTGAGGATATTTCGCTTGTCCCGCGAAAGTCCTTTTTCATCCATTTTCCGTCTTTTTGTTCCCAGTACAGCGGGGCCTTCCACCCCTGACCCTGCACCAGGTCCCAGCCGTCTGCAAGCCAGTACTTGTAGTCCTGATACCCGCCCTCTTCGATGAACTTCACGAAATCTCCATTCGATACCGGTGCTACGTCGATCCTGAATGGTTGCAGGTATACCGGGTGCTCGGGCATTTCGTTGTCATAGCAGAACCCCTCTCCATGAAATCCCAGCTGGTAGAGGCCGCCTGCGATCTCGACCATTCCTGTCGGCTTTTCTATCTGGGACGGCGGTTCCCGCACCGTCTGGGGTCCGTAGGTGTCCAGTGGGTCGGAGAAGCGCTGGAAATAATGCTGCAAGTCATATATCATTAATTCCTGGTGCTGCATTTCATGCTGGATGCCAAGCGTGATGTCATAGTGTACGCTTTCGGGCACAGGTTCCTGGCGACTTCCAAACTCTTTGAGAAATGATTCCACCATTTTCTCCATGTCAGTCCTGTACAAAAGCGTCTGCTTTACAGTCGGCCGGGGATATTTGCCCCGCTCTGACTTCGGCAGGATGTCGCCGTATTTTTGATAATAGGAATTCAGGTACTTTACCCCTGAGCCGGCCTGCGGGTTGTAGCCGTACTTTTCCAGGACTTTTTGGAAGAACCAAGTGACATGCGCAATATGCCAGTTAGGCGGGCTGCCAAAAGCATCAGACTGGATTACCGCGTCTTCAACGTCGAGCGGTGAAAACAATTCCATGGTAGTCTTGCGTACCTTGAAAAATTCAGACAATAGAGAATCGACACTGGAATAGACCTGTGGGATCACGCAGACACACAGGCTTACCGGGAATAAATAAGCTTACGTTTTTAGGCCATAGAAAAAACTACCGGATTTAACAAGACGTTGTTGCCTTCTCGGAGAGTTATATGCATCGACTTCCAGTACAGCACGATGTCTAGAAAAGACAAATCAGGAAGGCCTGACATGAGTGACTTTGACCTGATCGTCATAGGCAGCGGCTCGGGGCTTGACGTCGCAAACGCAGCTGCTCAGCACGGCATGAAAGTTGCGATCATTGAAAAGAGCAGGATGGGCGGGACCTGCCTGAACAGGGGATGCATACCGTCAAAACTGCTCATTCATAGTGCCGATGTCGCAGAAACCATAAGGACAGCTGGCACATTTGGAATAAAGGTCGAAGGATTTTCGGTTGATTTTGAAGGCATCGTAAGCAGGTCGAACCGGATCGTAGACACTGACTCGGACGGGATAAGAAGCGCGTTTTCCAGGATAGACAACCCGATGTTGTTTCCTCATGAATGCAGGTTTATTGAGCCAAAAGTTATCGCGGTGGGCAGTCAAACCGTCAGGGCCGAAAAGATATTGATAGCGTCAGGAACTCGACCTGAAATCCCCAGCATAAAGGGCCTGGAAGGGACCGGCTTTTTGACAAGCGATGAGGCATTGAGACTAAAGAAACAACCAAAGACCCTTACGATACTTGGCGGAGGGTACATTGCGGCAGAGCTTGCGCATTTCTTTGGAGCGCTGGGCACCAGAATAAACATAGTCCAGCGAAGACCCCTGCTGCTCCCAGGCGAGGACGAGGAGGTTGCCGCAAAGTTCACGGAAATATTCTCAAGGAAATACCAGGTATACCTGGGCTATGACACCGAGTCGGTAGCCAAGAAAGATGGAACCTTTATTGTGAGAGCCAGGAACGCTTCGGGGCGCAAGTTACAGCTGGAATCAGACCAGCTTTTGGTTGCAACTGGCCGAACGCCGAACTCTGACAGCCTCGAGCTTTCAAAGACGGGCGTAAAAGTAGACGAACGGGGATTCATAAAGGTAGACCAGTACCTGGAGACAAACGTCAGCGGAATATTTGCCCTCGGCGACGCGGTCGGGCGCTACCAGTTCAAGCACAGCGCAAACCTTGAGGCGCAATATGCATTCAATAATATCGTCGGTCATGGCAAGAAAATTGCGGTGGACTATACCGCTATGCCCCACGCCGTCTTTAGCTCGCCCCAGGTGGCCGGTGCGGGCTATACCGAGCAGGAGCTAAAGAAGGAAAAAATAGCGTACGAAAAGGCGACCTATGATTACATCAAGACCGCGATGGGCGAAGCGATAGAAGACAGGGAGGGGTTTGTGAAGCTATTGGTTGCAAAAGAAGGAGGCAAGATCCTTGGCTGCCACATAATCGGAAGCCACGCGTCGGTGCTTATTCACGAAGTGCTGGTGGCAATGAGGGCAGGGCTGCCTGTCGATGCGATCAGCAGGACGGTGCACATCCACCCGGCTCTGTCTGAAGTTGTTTCCCGGGCAGCGACTTCATTGTAACAGCGGCGATTGCTCGGGGCTCACTTCGGCTTTCCTTCACGATAATCTTTAATTCCCTTAAAGCATTATTGAATCCATGACGAAAAAGGAAAAGGCAACCTGTGTGCATCTTCGTGGAGTAAATCAAGAGATCCGTGGCAATACAAAGGGATGCGAGGAATGCGAAAAAATGGGTTCGAGGTGGGTACATCTGCGCCTTTGTCTAACTTGCGGCCATGTAGGCTGCTGCGACTCCTCTGTCAACAAGCATGGGACAAAACACTTTCAGACAACCAATCATCCGGTCATGCGCTCATACGAACCCGGAGAGAGCTGGAAGTGGTGCTACGTGGACGAAATGTACTTGAAGTAGTGGAGTCATGGATGGGAGTAATGACAAGGCCCAGGATTGTGCCCCTTCCTAACGGCCCACTCTCTCTAATCAGCAATCAGACACCGGAGCAGCTGGAACACCTGCAGAACTCTAAAGGAGAACCTGCCATGACAGTCAGGGGAGTAAGCCTGTGTCGATGCGGCGCTTCAAACAACAAGCCTTTCTGCGACGGTTCCCATAGCCGAATCGGTTTTTCAAGCCAGAACGACCCAACAAGAAAAGGGCCAGAGGACAGGCGGAAGAACTATGTTGGCAAGCACATTACCGTTCACGACAACAGGGCAGTCTGTTCCCATGCCGCGGAATGCATCCGAAACCTGCCTCCGGTTTTTCGCCTTCGCGAAAGACCGTGGATAAATTCCGATGGGGCGGACCTTGACGCGATCATTGAGACGGTGAAGAAATGCCCGTCTGGTGCGCTGAGCTACTCTATTGATGGGGAGGAGAACAGAGACCAGAACAGGCAGCCCATGGTCACCGTCGGCAAGGACGGCCCGTATTATGTCACCGGAGGAATAGAGCTGGCAGGTGTTGAAAACTGGGGGCAGGGGGCCTCGAAGGAACACTTTGCATTATGCAGGTGTGGCGCCTCCAACAACAAGCCCTTTTGCGATGGAACGCATCTTTCAATAAAGTTCAGAGATGAAAAGAACTGACTTGTTCACCGGTAAATGTAGAAATTAGCGCTGCAAATCCATACAGGTGACCCAGATGGAAAGCTGCATAAGCGTCTCTGACCTCCGCAAGAGCTACCAGAAAATCCATGCGGTGGACGGGATTTCTTTCGAAGTGCAGTACGGAGGAGTCTTTGGGTTTCTTGGGCCAAACGGGGCAGGCAAAACCACCACTATCAGGGTGCTGACTACGCTTGTCCATCCGACCGCTGGCGCGGTCAGGATATTCGGAAAGGACATCGTGAAGCACTCCAAGGAAATAAGGAAGAGGATAGGGGTTGTCCTGCAGGAACCCAGCTTTGAAGCAAACCTGACGGTAGAGCGCGCCCTAGAGCTCTACGGCCTGATGTGGAGGATGCCCGGCGAGAAGCGACGCGACAGGACAAGGGAGCTCGTCGAGAAATTCGACCTCACATCATTCAAGAACATGAAAAATGACGAGCTTTCGATAGGGCAGCGGCGGCGCGTGCAGGTAGCAAGGGAGTTCATGCACGACATGGACCTGCTGTTCCTGGACGAGCCGACCGTTGGGCTCGACCCTGCCGCCAGAAGGACATTACTTGACTATGTAAAAAAGCACGTGCAAGGCGGACTTACGGTATTCTTTACCACCCACATAATGGAGGAGGCGGAATACCTTTGCGACGAAATCGCCATTATCAATCGGGGCAAGATAATCGCGACCGACACCCCCGCGGGGCTCAAGCAAAAGTACGGCGGCGTCAAGGCAGTGGAGATAAGGCTGAAAGACGTGACAGCGCAATCGGTAATGCACCTTGTGAGGCCACTTGTCCCTGAGGGATCGGCCATCGAAACCCGCGCCGAAGATACTGTGCGGATCAGCTCGACCGATGCGCAGGAGCTGCTGGTAAAGGTAATCGAGTCACTTTCCAAAAATGCGGTCCAGATAGAAAGCGTGTCGGTCAACCCTCCAACGCTTGAGGAGGTATTTCTCACGGTCATAGGCAACGGTAAGACCTAGATCTTCATTCGCAGCATGGACAGCGTGGCAAGAAAGAATGTCGCCGCGGTGGCTGCGGCGATCACGCCGACTTCGATGTTGACAAAATCCGTGATCTGGTTAAAGACGCCGGCCCTTGTAATATCGAC
>DATBMW010000004.1:0-5254 GCA_036554645.1 Nitrososphaera sp. | reverse complement strand
ATTGGTTTTCCTCAGTCTGGAGCAGCGAAACTTACCTCATCCCCACCCATCAATGAACGCTGTTCCTCTTATATTTTGGCAAAGCGCCAGAGCACAAACCCGACCCTGGCTATTTATCACGCTTTTCCGGTGGGTCCAAGCCTCTTCAGGCTGCCTGAAATGGCAACTGACATCATTGGAGGATGGGTCAGAGCGATAGATGCCAGAACCATGCCGAGCTGGGCAAGGTTGCACTTGATGACCATCACGTTATTCTCTGAAGGCCTGACCAGCCTTATCGAGGCCTTTTCGACGGACAAATGTCCAAAAAGCTCGGAATATCGCTTCACCAGAGCATTCAGAACTTCGGAATCGCCTGATCCGTGCATGACCGCAATGTACCTCCGTTTTGGCCTTCGCTTGAGCACTAGAGAGCCGCCACCCTAGCCATCAGCTTTTGGTCAAGCCACACGTTAAGGTCGTGCCAGTGCCGATTGGCATTGATACCGCACGATTCAAGGATTGCGTCCATGCATGGCCCGGCAACCATTTCCTGAACAGACTCTGCCCCGCTCGAAAGAATCAGTTGCTGGCCCGATGACTGACAAAATGCATACATCTCCCAGAGGTCCTGAAACCACCTTGCGGTGCTCGGTCCATCTAACTTGCGGACCGGTGATATCAGGACTTCTAGCCCGATGCCGCGTTTTGGCTTTCTTTTCAGTCTGTCTTTTGCGCCGCGCAGACTGCCCAGTGTGATGATGTCAGCGCGCGAATCGTCCATACTGTCCGAAACCGTCACGTAGCGATATTTCGGCATTGAACGCGGTTGATTTGGCAGTCGGTATATCACGCCTTCATCAATTGTTCCGGTAAAAGCAGTGCCAATCCTGCTGAACCCGAGCATATTTCGTACTGCCGCCAGCTTGCCATATGGCAGGCCGGCCACGCACAGGTCTACTCGATTGAAGACAAAAGCCCCCTGTAGCTGTCAAAGCTGCCTGCGGGCCTGTATCTCTTGACGGGCCTGAATCGTATTCGAATCGAGTCGCTTTCAGACAAGCTCACCTTACCTTGGCAGAGTCTCTGTTTGTCAATGCGAAGATAAAGGCTTCCTTTTTCATCGAGGTACCTGACAAGGTTGGTTGAAAGCTCGTCCCTGTCTGAGCTGTTTAGCAGCGATGTTAGCCGGGAAGCAAGTGCTGCCGCCTCTTGGCTCGAGAGATTGGCCTTGAGAAGCAGAATTTTGTTCTTGAAATGGCCTTCTGCCGGCGTTCGCGAAAACCTTTCTGGAAGTATCTGCAGCGAATCCGATATTGATCTTAAAACCCTGTCGGCTGCCTCAGTGGCATGAAGGACCAGGTCTACCTCGGCTGCAGAGAATCTCGGCTGTTCCTGCATTTGGAGGTATTATGTTAAAAACTCGAACTAAAAAGCTATCGCGCAGGTACTGCTCTTTTCAATCGACACAAGTCCAAAAGTCGATGTGAGCAAGTCAACTGCGAAGGCGTATTTCCTTGGCGTCATTCATGTATTTCTGCAAAACATCAGGGATTCTGACGCTACCAGCCCTGTTCTGGTAATGCTCAAGGATAGCCACCAGCATTCTTTCGGTCGCGACAAGAGTGCCGTTCAAAGTATGGACTAGTCGCGTATCTTCGTTCGTCTTGTCTCTGTATCGGATTGCCAGCCGGCGCGCCTGATAATCAGTGCAGTTAGAGCAAGAGATTACTTCGCGGAACGCGTTCTGTCCGGCCATCCAAGCCTCGATGTCATATGTCTTGGCAGATATCTTGCCGGTATCCCCGGAAGAAAGCAGGACCACCCTGAACGGGATGTCCAGCCTGCCAAGAAAATCCTCTGTAAGCGCAAGCATCTGTTCGTGCATCTTCCACGAATCCTCAGGCCTGCAGTAAACAAACTGCTCTACCTTTTCAAATTGATGAACCCGGAAGATGCCTTTCATGTCCTTGCCATGAGCTCCGGCCTCTTTGCGGAAGCAGGGACTGAATCCAGCGTACTTTATCGGGAGTTTCTTGCCTTCGAGAATTTCGTTCATGTGCATGCTGGCAATGGCGTGTTCCGATGTACCAATGAGGTAGAGATCTTCACCGTCAATCTTGTATATGACGTCCTGAAAATCCCCAAGGATCACTGCCCCGGCCATGGGGGCTTTTCGTATCATATAAGGCGGCTGAACGGGCGTGTATCCATTATCGACTAGAAAGTCAAGGCCGAATTGAACGAGAGCCTGGTTCATGCGGACAAGTTCGTTCTTTAGAAAGTAGAATCGCGCGCCCGAGATTTTTGCCGCACGCTCAATATCCACAAGATCGAGACCCAGCGCGATGTCCACGTGATCTTTGGCCTGGAAATCAAAGGATCGCGCTTTTCCCGCCTCGCGAATGACGACGTTGTCGCTCTCATCCCTGCCTGTAGGCACAGAATCATGAAGCAGATTTGGCAGTGTAGCGAATAGCTGATTGAATTCCTGCTCTACCTGGATCATTTCCTGTTCTGCCAGAGCCAGACTGCTGCTGACTTCCTTCATGGCAGTCAGCTCTGAGGAAACCTCTTGTTTCGTTTTCTTTTTTGCCGCTATTGCCTCTGATAGAGTGTTCTTTTTCTGCCGCAGGGCCTGCGTCTCTATGATCAGCTCTCGCCTGCGCTTGTCAGAATCGATGAGCCTGTCCAGTTGAAACTCGGTCATGTTTCGTCTTTCAAGCATTTGCTGAACTAGCTTTGGATTGTCCTTCAATAACCGCGGATCAATCATTACTCCGGCATCACTTTTTTGGCCACAGAGATGTGCTCCAGTATCTCGTCCAGGGTGCTGACCATCGTTGCAACAGGGACCTTCTTGCCGTGGGCTTGTACACTAAGGATGGCATTTTTAGCAGACATCTTTACCGACAACCCTTTTGGAAAGTTAACATTATCTGGTATTAATGCGTTCAGAGCAGCCTCAGCTTGCGATTGACGCGGGAACTGGATCTCTATTGAAACGGAAATATCAGGAGGTCGCAAACTTTGGATCAATGGCAGCCATCTTTACATTCGCTAGAAAATCTTCAAGCACAGCTGATGGAATTCTGCATCCCGCGGCCGCCGCGTGTCCCCCTCCTGCCCCGCCGAGTGCTTCCGCGCAATGGCGCATTATGAGACCGAGGTTGGCCTGGGATTTTACCCCGATTGATTTCCTTGAAGAAAATTTGTATGTGCCGTCGCTGGCAAGTGTCCTCACGAACACGAGCCTGTCTCCGACCGAAGGCGAGCCGCTCAAAAGTGAAGACACCGCCCCGAGCATGTCCTCCGCCACCAGACCGTCACCATTCACAAACACGCTCCTGCCGTCGTCCGTTACCCTCCACTTGTCGGCAAAAATTGTAGACAGGTAATTCCTTAGCGTAGTCCGATAGGACTTCATTATTTCCTCCGCCGCGCTCAGCATATCGTTTCTGTCTCCCATGCAGACCGCGATGCCGACGCCTGCCTTACCAATTCTGCCGCAGGCATTTAGCATTGTTGAAAATTCCCGTGCATCTCGTAGCTGACTTCTTGAATCCTCGTTGTTCAGGGTATACACGTATCCCACCAGGTCGTCAATGATGCTCGTCCCTCCCTTGCCAGAGGTCACGACAAACTTTGCTATCGTGTCCAGGATAGCGCTTTTTTCTTCCTGAGTAAACTCGGCCAGGACCCGCCATCGACCGTTGTCTTTGAGTCTAATGCCCGCGTTCTTTAGGAGGGCATGGCATGCCTCCCTGTTCCAGGTAAGGCCATCGATATAGGGAAATGACGTATAGGCCAGGGCTTCGTGCAAAGGCCTTGTTTCTCTTGCCGTTAGCATGATGTCAAGGTCCACGTTTACGAGCCTGAGCGACTGGGCTGTATCGAGTATCTGGCGGTTCAAGCCGACAAACGACTTTTTGGCGCCCTGGTCCTGCCTGTCACCAACGCCTGATACTATGGCAACCCATGACAGGTCCCTGTTGGTTTTATCCAATGTGCTTGCAACCATGTAGGCCATTCCACCCGCAGAGACTTCTTTTCCTCCGTCGATTCCATATTTCCACGCGTTCAGTATCTGCGAGTCGTCGTCTGTCAGGATTTCTTCGTTCGGGATCTGATGGTGATCTATTACCACCCACTTGTCCCCCAGAGCTTTTCTCAGCTGGGAGGCCCAGCCTCCGCCAAGGTCTGTAACGACATAGAAATCGCTGTTATCGGCCTTCATTCTTTCTATAGTGGGGTTGCTCATGTCAGATACCGCTCTGAGCTTGTACCTTGCACCCAGGCGGTCAAATGCGGTGGCAATAATGCTGCCTGACGTTATTCCGTCGGCATCTATGTGCGTGATGATAGAGATTTCGGAACCATTCTCAATTTTGGTCCTCAACCTCTCGCAGAACGGCTTTAGGGCATCTTCGATCTTTGGAGGGTTACTCATTCCAGCTGGGCTATTACAGCTGCGTATTTCCAAGTAGCCGACAACTTGCCCATTCTCTTGTAGTATTTTGACAGGCGATGAATCTTGGCTTCAACGAGCTCTAGTGACCTGACATTTCTGTGGTCGCTGTTGTGTACCTTAAGATGTTTCTGTAGTCCGAGGGCCTTTTTCACAAGAACCTCCAGATCTTCGGGCATCTCTGGCTTTACGTTATTCTCGGCCAGAACCTCTGTGAGGCTCTTGCCTACTATTGGCTTCACAAGTGGTATGGCATGCTGGTCACGCAAGTTCAGCCCGATCTCGCTTGGGCTCAGGCCGTCCTTTGAAAGCTTTACCACCAAAGCAGATACCTGTTCAGGACTTTGCTTGATCCAGGACGGCGCTGTCTTTGAAGTCGGACGGGTTGAATGAGACTTGCCATGGGTATGAACATGAATGCGTGCCATACTCGTAACAGCTCGCAAGTACGTGTCTTAAATGTTTACTTGGGGACAAGTTGGTGCTTCGGTGGTGGCCAGGTACGTCTGAAAACAAGGTATCATCTGAGCTTGGTAGTGTACCAGCATTTTCTTTTTGTCTAAACAGGAGAAACCCTGGCGGCTCAGATAAAAAAAGCCTTACTCCATCTTCTCGATTTATCAGACGGAGGGAATAGGCAAGCACTGGCCTTTCAATTCGCGGTCCTTATGGAAACGAGCTGCGTTCTGCATCCAGAACACCGCATACAGGACGCATTTTCATAAAAAGTTATATATTAGATTTCGGACAGGTAGGTAGTATGAACAAGCCAACCTTCATGGTCATAGGCATGATGGCGGCACTTTT
>DATBMW010000042.1:0-11515 GCA_036554645.1 Nitrososphaera sp. | reverse complement strand
CATGTCGACGTTGCCCCCAGACAAAACCGAGATCACCTTTTCCTTCTTGTCTGTGCGTCCGCCATTTGACAAAAGATATGCAAGACTGGCTGCACCGGCCGGTTCTACCACCAGTTTCGCACGCTCCATGAGCAGAAACATGGTCTTCACAATGGACGCATCTTCGACCAGTACAATGTCGTCGACGTACTTGCTTACCATATCGTACGTCAGCCTTCCGGGCCGTTTTACTGCTATGCCGTCCGCTATGGTGTAGCCCTTGTTCATAGACTGAACCGACCCTTTGGCCAAAGATTCCTTCATCGCCGGAAACGCTTTTGACTCCACCCCGATTACCTTGATGTTGGGTCTGCGCGACTTTACTACCATCGCTACGCCTGCTGCCAGCCCCCCGCCTCCTACCGGGAGATAGATCCTGTCTGCATCTGCCAAGTCTTCAAGCAGTTCAAGGCCAACGGTCCCCTGGCCGGAAATGACATCTGGGTCGTCAAAGGCATGGATTATTGTCTTGCCTTCTGCTCTGGCAATATCCTGAGTGGCAGTCCAGGCTTCATCATAATTAGCGCCCTTTAGTACCACCTTTGCTCCGTATGATCGTGTGGCGGCCACTTTCGCCGGCGAGGCGTTCTGTGGCATGACGATGGTGCACGGTATTTTCTTGCGTGCCGCTGCAAAAGCTACGCCCTGCGCATGGTTGCCGGCAGATGCCGCGATGACACCAGACCCTGACTGTTTTTGAGAAAGTTTTCCAACCTTCACGGAAGCGCCGCGAACTTTGAAAGACCCTGTCAGCTGCAAGCATTCGAGCTTTAGGAAAATGTTTGTACCAGAAAGCCTTGAAAAAGTGCTGGAACGCTGAAGAGGGGTTTTTCTCACTACACCGGCCAGCAGCTCTCTGGCCTTGAAAATGTCTTCAACGCTGGGGGGTCTCTGCCTCTTTTCAGGGTTCCAGACGCTGTCGCCATTCATCGGATGCTGCATTCCAACAGCGGCAAGATGCCTTAATTATAATTTGTGCTAGTTCGCTGGCAAAAACTCAAAAGCAGCCGCGATAGACACAAAGCTGTGACGGCAGCACCAGTTGTGGTAGGACTTGCGGTTGGAATAGCTATGATCATCCTGTTCTCGGTATTGCGGATCCCCGGCGGTGTGTCCGACACGAGCAGCGTACTGATAACCATGGAACGAACCCCTTGTTTCGGCACTTGCCCCTCATACTCTCTAATAATCCACGGCAACGGAACGGTGAGGTACGAAGGATTTGCGTTTGTAGCCGTGACCGGCGTGCGCACCGACCAGATCAATGAAGAAAAAATACGCGATCTTGTCCAAGAGTTCTACAGGATAGACTATTTTTCATTGCAGGACCGATACGAAGACCCGTCTACAGATCTGCCATCGACTACCACATCGATTGCGATAACAGGAATCAAAAAGAGTGTATATCGGTACGGGTTTGGCCCTGAAAACCTCATCCAGCTTGAAAACAAGATAGACGAAATAGCCGGAACCGAGAGATGGATAGAAGGGCCGGGCGTAGTGCCCGCAGATCTTTCGATGCGATACCAGTATGGGTATGGTGGAACATATTATCTTTGAACAATAAAAAAGGAAGGTTCTACTGCGGGCAGCCTTCCATCTTTTGAATCCAGTAGCCGTTCTGCTTTATTGCGTTCTCCACGAAAGGTGGAGCTGCCTGAATGTGACAGAACTGACATTCTTCCTGTGTCATCTTTTGTCCGGCCTGACCTGAGGCACCGAGATATTGCTTGCCATATTCGATGGCCTTTTCGTGGGGTGTGCTTGCTTCCACCACGACATCAAAGTGCATCGTCTTTCCATCTTTCTTCGTTACATATGTATCATAGACCGCGCATTCCATACGGCAAAAGTTCGGGCTAAATCATATTTATTCTATTTCCCCACTCTTCGTTCGTAGAATGTGAAACTTACACTCGCCATACCCTTGAAATTCGGCAGATAACGCGTCGTCAGAGGGTCATCCTCTCGGAACGTAGAGCCCGAGCGAAGTAAGGTCATTTCTCCGCCGGTAGGTTATCCGATTCGAAGTCATTTTATCTTGGAGCTTATCTTTTTTATCTGGAAAGAAACCCCTTGGTCGTATAGTCCCTTTGAGACGCTCCGGCCCAGACCGTCTTCTACTGCCTTGATCCTGCGGCTATCCTGGACGATGTCTACGGGAACGTCAATCTCTATCTCGAGTTCAAGCAACATCTTTTTTGTCTGAACCATACGTCCTAATCGCCTTAAGGTGCTTGGTAACACTATTTCAGTCTTGCACCTCAAAGGGAAAGTCTTTTCTGTATGGATACCAATAGTTCAGCGATGTATCCGTCAGACATTTTCTCACGAATGTACGGAGGCGAGCAAAAGGATTCGAACCTCATCTACCCTAAACAGGAAGAGGCCCCTTCAGAAATCGATGACGTTCTGCAGACCAATATTTTCAACGTCATGCTGAACCGAAGGTCACAGCGCAAATTTGAAGATCGAGGAGTCGAGGACTGGAAGCTCGAAATGGTGTTTGCCGCAGCAGATACCGCGCCAACCGCCGGCGGATTCCAGGGCTTCGAGATTTTCAACGTAAAAAACCACGATATAAAATTAAAGCTAGTCGAAGCCGCGAACAAGCAGCCCTATGTAGATGCGCCGGTCGTGCTTGTTTTCTGCATGAATCCTTCAAGAGTAAAGCTGAATTTCCCACCAGATATCATAAAGAAATTTTCAGTCCAGGACGCGACCCTTGCCGCTGCATATGCGCAGCTCGCTGCACATGCCCTGGGACTCAGCTCCATATGGATAGGAATGATAGACGAGGCGAAGGCCATGCAGGCCCTTGGAACTGACCTGGTACCGTCGTCGATCTTGTGCCTTGGATATCCGTTCAAGATGCTTCAGCCAAAACCCAAGAGAAATGTAGCAGAGTTGATAAAAGAAATCTAGTAGCCGGAATCCATCATGAACACCTTGGTTTCTTCCTTCTTTAGCATGCTGGTCTTGTCAGCCGGCTTTACCCTGGTTCCCGTCAGGTGCACGATGACGACATCCCTGCCAAAGGACGAGTCAATAGTCATTTCAACGCTCCCAGTCAACCATGCGTCGTCGTGCGCATGATCTATTATCACGCTCTCCATCGGTATTATCACCTTACTTACACGGACGACGTTGTCAATCCCGTTCGTTATCTTGATCCTTGCGTGAGCCTCCTGGTACTTTGATGGCTTGACTCCTTCCGAGTCTGTGCTGGTGTCGGTTTCGATATACCTGCAGACCACGCCACTTTCTGGGGGACCGTACAGAGCGTACCGCTGCTGTGTCAGGGCAAATGAATCGATCAACATCTCCTCATCATCCGACTGCCTGTAAACCCCGATCTCTATCGGGATCTTGGCATAAATTACAACCTCGCTATTCTGATCTACTATCACTGGCACTCTGAACTTTACGTACACGTTCTTTGAAAGTTGCTGTGGGGTAAACAGAGGAGGATTGGGAAAAATTCCCATTATCGTCGGGTCCTTTTCAGACATTATCACGCACTCTGACTTTAGGTCCTCGCCCTTGAAGCGCTTGTACGAAAGCGAATGCGGAGAGCTATCAAAGATCATCTTGTGGTCGCCCACGGCAAGCTGATAGTCTCTGGTATTCGCGGCGATGCGATGCGTACCGAAAATATCAGTCAATAGAATGATTTCTCTAAAACATCATTTGTAAACGTATCTACCAAAACCAATATACGAGCTAGACATAACCGGTATGATATTGGCAGACGGGGCTTTGAATGCCACCTCCACATGGTTAGGGATCCCTGACAGAATCAATGTACTGGGGACCGAGATATCGCTGCTGACTATGATCATTGCGATTGCGATAGTCGTCGGCGGAATTCTCATCGCGCATTTCGTAAGGCTGCTTACTACGAAATACCTCGGGGCGCACTTGCCCGCTAAAACGCGAAAAACGACGAGCAAACTTGTTTACTATGCCATAATAGCAATAGCACTGCTTTCCGCCCTCGGGATTTCAGGGCTGGATTTTTCGGGAATATTTCTGGCTGGGGGTATAGCTGGAATTGTGATTGGTTTTGCAACACAATCGCTTTTTTCCAACCTGATTTCAGGAGTGTTTTTGCAAATAGACAAGCCAATGAGGATAGGGGATCCCGTTCTTATCACGGGCAAATTGCCAGATGTCGCGGGCATTGTCGTCGAGATCACGACCCTTTCTTCGAGATTGAGGATGTTTGATGGGACCTATGTCAGGCTGCCGAACTCTGACGTATTCCTGTCAGAGATCCGGAACTATTCAGGTGCAGGCGCCCGCCGGATTGAAAT
This sequence comes from Nitrososphaera sp., assembly GCA_036554645.1. GTDB lineage: Archaea > Thermoproteota > Nitrososphaeria > Nitrososphaerales > Nitrososphaeraceae > Nitrososphaera. The sequence continues at coordinate 7,160 of DATBMW010000042.1, read as the reverse complement.
TACCGTCGGTGTCGCATACAAGGAGGATCTGGATAAGGTCATTGGGATTATCAGGAAACACCTGGAGGCGAACTCGCTCGTACTTGTAGAGCCGCAGCCCGACGTCTATGTTTCCAATCTGGGTGATTCCACCGTCAATATCAACGTCTGGTGCTGGGTGCCCTTCTCTGTATGGTTTGATATGAAAAAGCTGCTCGTGAAGCAAATAAAACAAGAACTTGACAACAATCGCATAGAGATGCCTTTTCCCCAGAGAGTCATCTACATGGGTGCCGACAGAAAAAAAGCCGGCACCGCCAGAAAGCCTGCTGGTACTGAGCCTGAAGCCGAAGTGAAGGAAAAGCTGAGCCTGCAGGAATACACACAACAGGATGGCTGATATCTGACAGGATTGCCTGGGAACCTTACAGAACTCTAATGGCCAGGCCTATCTCCTAGAGTCTTGGCTACAAACAACAGTTCGGCGGAAAGCCTGTTGGCCCATTCCTCCGGAACAGATATTGTATCAACGAATGCTTCTCTTTTCTTTGTTTTTTGGTTCTTGACGACCTCTATGTCCACATATACGGTAACGCCTTCCTCTCCCTGCATCATCCTATTGTGGTCTATCGATACTGCGGAGGTCTGATACAGCTCCATGAGGAGGTCGTTCAGCTCCCCAAAGAGGGCACTTTTCTTTTTCCGCATTTCTTCAAACTGGGGAAACCGCTGCTCAACTTCTGTTGCTTTGCTGTCCAGCTGCTCAACAAGCGTTTCGTCATCGAACATCTTTGTAAACAGTTCCTGAAATTCCAGATCCGCATATCCTCGCTTCTTCAGCTCGGAAAATAGCGCTCGATCCGCAGCTCCCGACATTTCTGCGAATACTGACCCCGCTTGATTTGCGATCGCTGCAAGTTCTTTTTGTATTTCTATTACTCGCTTGTCTACCCTGTAGTAGGGTAAAGCGTGAAATTGAATGCCAAAGTACCCAGACATGTGGTACTTGCCCACCTCCTTGGTTGTCTGGAAGAACAACCTGTGCAGGTCTTCAGTCTGTGACCCGGAAATCTCTGAAGAGGCCCAGCCTCGCTTTTTGAGAGAATTGGCAAGCTGCTGATAGAATACTTGCACCTTTTTTGGATCAAACGTGTTAACTTGGGTAACCGTGCCGTCTCCAAGCATGGCACTCACCTCTCGCATGCTAATCGAAGGACCGATGGCTTCGAGGTAGGCATTCTGCAAACTTTCAGAAGCCGGATTGATTTTACTGCAGAAATAGTCATTGCCTTTGAACGGCAGCCTCATCTTTTTTATTCGACATTCAGGTGATGAAGGCTGCCTAATATACTCTCAACGACATTTAAATGGCACAAATGCAGTCCGTTAGATTGTAACTTGGTCCCCAAGGCAGACCGGCAAAGCCAAGATAGTGCAAAGGGGGAAGAAGCGGGTCAGGATAGAACCAAAGAGGCCCTCTTTGACATGATGATGAGCGGTGAAAAGGGGGAGCAGACAACTGCGATCGATTCTGAAACGCTGGTTTCGCGGACTCAGGATAGGTTATGGCATGCTCTTAAACGACGATTCCAGTATGATTCTTCTTTAAGACCAGGTCAGGAATATCTGCTAAATCACGTGAGCTCAAAGATTCCGCTTGTGATACTTTACGCCGACCTTGTAGGCTCTACCAATATGAGCATGACTCTTCCGATAGACAAGCTCGTGACGATAATCCGTTCATTCACTTACGAAATGTCTTCTGTCGTTTACAGCCATGAAGGCTATGTCCTAAAGTACGTGGGAGATGCCATAATAGCGTTCTTTCCCGCTAGCTATAACAAGTTGCTTGCATGCGACAAAGCAGTCCAGTGCGCAAGGTCAATGATAACAGTAATCAAGAACGGGATCAATCCAATTCTCAACCAGTACGACTATCCTGAGCTGAACGTAAAGATCGGAATTGACGAAGGAGAGAACGTAATAGTTCAGTACGGCGAAGACAAGAGCTCGCAGATTGACGTTCTGGGTTACTGCATGAGCATCGCCGCAAAGATAACTTCACTGACAAGCCCTAACAGGATCTCGATAGGCGAGGATGTCTACAAGATGCTGCACCCAAACATAAGGGCGAAATACAAAGAGGCAAAATTCAGCCCTGACGAATGGAAATATACCGACCGGGAAACTGGCAAACTTTATCGGGTATATACGCTGCAGGACAGCAAGATATAGCGTTCCAGTTCTGCTCGCTGCGGCCAAAGAATTAGAATTAACGGTACGATTTCTGTTTTCTGCGTCTTGCTCCGGGACCGCCGAACTTTTTCGACTCCGTCTGGCGGCTGTCACCAGAAAGAAGGTGCCTGTCATATTCTGTTATCTTTCTCCTGATTTCCTCTCGAACGCTCTTTGTAAACGGGTGTTCTCTGGGGTCCTTGCCGCCCTTTTCCTGACCTGTCATCGCCCGAGAGATTGCTACTGCGGTTGCAAAGGCCTGTCCCATGAAGCCTCCTCCGCTGACTTGGACGTTGATGTCGACCCGATTCCGCAACTCGCCAACAAGCGTAAGCGGGGTCAGAACAAGTTCCTTGGCGACGTCCGGCGCAATAAGCTCGGCCGGCGTGTTGTTCACCCTGACTCTGCCGCTTCCTTTGGCGATGGTTGCCACGGCCCTGCTTGATTTTCTCTGACCTGGATAGAGTTCTACCTTGTTTGTCATTTCTACAATCCCTTCCAGCCTATCTGTTTCGCAACTTCTCCCATCGTGATGTAGTATGATTCGGGCTTTGTTATCTTTGAATCCTCAAAGGACTCTATCTTTGCCTTCTTCATTTCCTCTGGAACTCCGATAAATACCCGGAGCCGCTGGTGAGCCTCAACTCCGCTTGTCTTTCTCTTGGGAACCATCCCCCTTACCATCTTTGAAAGAATCGTATCAGGCCGCCTTGGATGGAACGGGCCGTGGATCGGGTTTGTAACAGAGTTTATTTCGAGATGCTCTTTGTAGAGTTGAATCGTCTTGTATCGGTCCCCAGAGAGCATCGCCTTCTCTGCATTTACAATTGCAACCCTGTTTCCCTGGAGAAGTAGTTTTGAAACGTGTGAGCACATACGCCCGGCAACACAGTTGGCAGCATCCACGACGATCTGCTGCCTGCCTGCTGTCTTTTGCTTAGCCAATAATTCGCACCCCTTTTCCGTCCGGATGTTTCTTTATCAGCTCGTCAAATGTCACTACCTTACCACCCGCATCAATTACCTTCCTTGCGGCGTTTTCTGAAACCGAATAGGCGCAGAGCGTGACTTTGTGACCCAGACTTCCAGTGCCCAGAACCTTTCCCGGGACGACCAACACTTCTCCCGCCTTTGTTATTTCTGAGAGCCTGCCGACATTGACCTCTCTTCTGTTTGCTCTCGGCCCCGCAAGCTCCTCCTCCAGTGCGCGCCAGATCGGCGCCTTGTTCTTTTTGAACGCTAGGCGAAGAGTCCAGATAGTGTTGTCAAGCATCGAGTTGGCAAACATTTCCGTTCGTTATGTCCACTCGTATCAAAAGCTCCCCAAATAAATGTACCTAGGCGTTCTTTGGAATTTTCAGCGAAGAGGCAGCCTGCTTGAATGCCTTTACTTTTGCAGCAAGTTTCTCAGCCGCGGAAAGCAGGATTTCCTCCGCGGTCAGTGCGCCATTGGATTCCAGGGAAAGTATTATCTCGTCTTCGTCCTTGCCGTCCTTTACAACCGCCGCCGATGTTGGCTGCCATTTGGCATGGTCCTTGCCAGTCCCAAGTCTGGCATACGCTTCGAACTTTAACTTTTGGTTCGGCGCAAGGACCACAATAGGTATGTCCTTGCTGACCGGCTTTACCAGCTCGTCTTCAGACACGAGCTCGCCAGAAGAAACAACTTTGGTCTTTTCGTTCGCCTCAGAGTCCAGCACAAGAAGGACTCGGCATTTGCTACAGCCCAGAGCACTTTTGCAATCGCATTCGTGCGGCATTACGAATCTGCCTGGATCCGTCCTGAGCGGAATAAGACCAAGTCGGTGCGCTACGGCTTCATCATGCATTACAGAAGAATTTTCAAGCATCACCACGTCGTCAATAGCAAGAGTGGGAACTTCGCTTATGGCAAGCCTCCGCAGCGAGTTGACATACTGCCTTGGCATGTTGGTAAACTTTACAACTATTCGCTCGCTGGATTTTTCGACAACCTCAACTGAAGGAGAAGCCACTACTGGCAAAGCAGGCCAAATCATCCTTAAAAATCTACCGAAAGTTGCGAGAATTTGGAGAGAACTTTGACACGCATAAATACTCCATCGAAATGATCCGATAGTTGCAGATGACCGACGCAAAGTTCACCATAGTTCGGCTCACGGTAGAGGGTGACAAGTTCGAACTTTTGGTCAAGCCAGACCCGGCGCTCGAATACAAGCTGGGCAAGCGCACAGACATTTCAAGCGTGCTTGTTTCTGACGAAATTTATTCTGATGCCAACAAGGCTTCAAGAGCATCCAGCGAAAAAATGACAAAGCACTTTCGCACCACCGACTCTATAGAGGTCGCAAAGCAGATCCTAGCGCGCGGGGATCTGAACCTTACGACGGACCAGCGCAGGAAAATGGTCGAAGAAAAGCGCAAGCAAATAGTGCAAATAATAAACAAGAGCTTTGTTGACCCCAAGACCCACCTGCCGCACCCGATAGTGAGGATTGAAGCGGCTCTGGAAGAGGCTCGTGTCTCGATAGATCCGTTCAAGAAATCGGAGGACCAGGCAAAGGGAGTGGTTGACTCGCTTAGAAAAATACTCCCGCTGAGATCAGAAACCGTGCGACTTACGGTGACAGTCCCTCCACAGTTCGCTGCACAGTCGTATAGCATACTAAAGTCAACGGGCGACTTTAAGGGTGAAGAATGGCTGTCTGACGGCTCCCTGAGAGCAATTGTAGAAATGAATGCGGGCATGAAAGGCCAGTTTCTTGACAGGCTGGGCTCCGTTACGAAAGGCTCCGCCCAGGTAAAGGAAGGATGACTTGGCCGGTTGAAACAGAATGGCTAAATAGCAATTGGAAACCAATTCATAATCATGCGTAATTCGGGCCGAAAGAGGAAGGCAAGATCGCTATTTCTCAGGTCGTTGGACTATGCGATTGGATTCAATGCTGTATGGGTGATGCACCTTGGCAAAAGACACGGCCTTTTCGAAGCAATGGCTTCGCATGACGGACCGATATCATCTTCGGCCCTTGCTGAGAACACTGGACTGTTCCATCCCGCTGTCAAGGCATGGTGTTCGGCTGCAGTTTGTTTGGGATACCTGGACGACAAAGATGGAAAGCTAGTAATTCCTAACGCAATAAAGGAGCTGGTTCTAGATGAGAAAAGCCCCAATTACGTGGCTGGACAACTCACATATTCTGCCCTCAGGAGCTTAGAGTACGACTCGTTTGACGAACTATTCACTCTCGGCAAATCTAAGCCTCCATCGTCTGAAAATACGATTAAGGCGTTTGAGGAAGTGACATCGTGGGATCATCGTGCTTTCCTCAATGCAGTCAAGACTGGCAATAAACGACTTCACGAGCAGTTGCTACGAGGATGTAAAATTCTTGACGTTGGGTGCGGCGCGGGGAGATTCATGCAGAGACTCTGCGCTGTTTATCCTCTTTCCGAAACCACCGGAATAGATCTTTACGCTGATGAAATAATTAAGGCAATTGACAGCAGGATGAAAATCATGCGTTCAAGTGGTGAAACTATGCAATTCAAGGATGAGTTTGATCTCGTTTACCTCGGCGAGTCTCTCTATTTGATGGAAGACAAGCAACATGCAATTCGAAATTGCTACCGGGCCTTAAGAAAAGGAGGCACGATTGCGATTCTGGAAGGTCTACTGTCAGAGAAGGACGGATGCGTAACCTCAAAAGAAGGCAAGATGGTCATGACAATGCAACTGGACTTTGTTCTTCAAGGTCACGAATTCATGACGAAAAGTCAAATAACCACTCTTCTGATGCTAGCGGGTTTCAAGAAAATAAAATTCCATAATTTGGGTGCGGCCTTTCATCTAGCAACGGCCCGCAAAATTGAATAGACAATCTGACTCCCTTCGATCCACGACTGATGCTCGATGCGGTCAGACGTAGCAAAGACCGAGATTCTCGACGCATCGGAAACATTTGTGACTATGGTTGGATCGACATTTCATTCTAAGTTGCATCCCGTGAACACTATTTCATCCAGTCTCTGTCTTCCAAGTAGCCTATGAGTCTCACCATCTCCTCAATTCTGGCCCGCCCTCCAGCTTCATTTCTACATGATTCGTAATGTCTTGCAAGCTGCTGATCCTCCTTCTCAGACAGGCTCCCCTTATGCTGTATCTTGGTGAAGAACATGTCCTCCTTTGCTGTGTGGTCAGACACGAAGACTGCATAAGACTTTAGAAATCTTGCAATCGGCTCTTTGTCTTTATTTTCCCATTTCAATGCGCCTTTGCCTTCGGTGATGGCATCCAACTCCCGTCGCAGCATTATCGCGATTCTTCGTCCGAGCTCGTGCTCGATGAGGAACTTGCGAATGTCTTCAGAAAAGCCATCCTTTCCTTTGGTCATGGGAAAGTATGCCTTCTCCTCCTTCCCATGATGGAACGCATCAACGAACGTTTCAATTACCACCGAAATAATCTGAATGTCTTCCATGGGGATGTTTTGATTAAGGTACAGCCTGTCCGAACATTTCTGAGCAATGCTTCCTATCCTCCTTACTATGTGATGTTCCTGCAAAAGGTTCTCAGTCGAGCTCAATAAATCACATTAAACCCTTGGCTATTTCAACTTCCGCACAAGAAAAACTTTGAACGACACTGTGCACCGACAACATTTTTCTTGCCTGCGTGGTTGCTGTGAATAGAATTGCCTTCAATGGCTGTTTATTTAGGTTATTATATAAGTCACCTGTTACTACTGACCAGCAATATACAGGAGACAAGTGAAAATTGAACATTGATGTTGGTGTGTTTCTAGAAGGGCGTTATGGCCCGGCGGTGAACCGTTGAAGCATGCACGACGTGAAAAGAAGGTATGTGATCCCCGGAGACAAGATCGCAGAAGGTAATTTCAGACCTCTGATGAATGTCATAAAATCCGGCAATTCTCTCGTTGCCACCAGAATTGGCATCGCAGAAA
>DATBMW010000046.1:0-9869 GCA_036554645.1 Nitrososphaera sp. | reverse complement strand
TTTTCCGTGATCGCGATTCCAAATGGTGCTTGGGAGCCCGAACGTATGTCAGAACTGCCAGGAATTGCCTCTGCAAGCGCCTTGCCTACCGCGAGCACGTTGTCGTTTCTGTCATAGAGCGTCGCAATCATGATCGAATTGGTGGCGGCCTCCCCACCTTCGTTGCGAACCAGGGCATTAATGTAAAAAGTCCCCAGCAGGTCTAGCCTAGAGTTAGATGACACGATTGTAAGTTGTTTTTCCTTTGGGGCAGGTGCCACCTGGTAAGTTGCGGAAAGGATAAAGTTCGCCACGTCGCCGGACGCCGTTTGATCCAAAAAGAGGATTTCAAAAGGCGAAGATTCACCAGGATTGATAATCCTTAGTTCAGTTGACCTGCTATAGTTGGCCAGAAAAGTCCCGTCACCGTCGCGGAACGAGGCGGTAAGAATAACGTCTTTCATGGGAAAATCAGTTTCGTTCTTTACTTCTCCAAGCAGGTGAAGAATTCTGGTTTCGTCGAGAAAAGACGACTGACGGTGAAACGTAAGCTCTCCTTCTGCCAAAGCGGGAATAGCCCCTGCAAACCCGGTGAAAAAGGCGATTGCTACCACAAGCAATACGTATTGCAATCACACGTTGTGGATGGAACAGGTTATTTAAACGGATTATACTCGCTGGGGACCCAAAGTTTCTTGGGGTTTGCATGCAGAGTTAACTTCAGAGCTGAAATCCCAGTGGACGCAGTGGACGCACCATGCGACAAAAACTCGGCGCGATCGGTAGTGTTTGGCGCTTTACATGCAAGGTTCTTTATTTTCATCCAGGAATAAGTACAAAGCGTCAGACCAGACAAAATCAGGAAATCCGACTTGGCCATCATATGTCTGCCCACAAGAGACCACCACAACGATCCCTCTTAAGGACAGGTCGGAATTCCTGATTCCTTTCTAATCGCTATAGATATTAGGATGACGTACCCTACCTCACAGAAACATTGCAAGAGGTGTCAATCATAGCCGGCCCGGCATCCCACGACCTTGCAGCAAGAATTGCGGCCCGGCTTGATGCGCAGCTAGTTGTTTCAGAGCTAAAGATATTTGCCGATGGAGAGAGCAAGGTAAGAATTGGCAAGACTGCCCCTAACTGCGTAATAGTCCAGTCCACCTATCCCCCGGCCGACACGCATCTCCTGCAGGCATTAATGCTGGCGAAAAAGTGTGCCGATGACGGTGCGAGAGATGTATGCGCGGTAATTCCGTATCTTGCATATGCCCGGCAGGATAGACCATTTCTTGAAGGCGAATCTGTAAGCATCGCTCTTTTGGCCAGATTGCTTGAAGCCTCTGGAGCAAAGCATCTGATAACTGTAGACATCCATAGCCCCCTAGCAATGTCATTCTTTACTTCAATCGGCATCCAGAATGTTTCATCGATCCCGCTGCTGGCCGAATTTGCAGCATCCATGAATCTCGAGAAACCTCTTGCAGTTTCTCCCGATGCCGGAGGAGCTCAAAGGGCAAAGGCTTTTGCCAGCTGCCTGGGCTGGGATGTAATCGCTCTGGAAAAGACTAGGAATAGAACCACGGGAGAAGTAACTGTGCGGACCGAGCTTGGAGTCAACGTCTCTGGCAGAGATGCCGTCCTAGTGGATGACATGATAAGCAGTGGCATGAGCATAGTTAGAGCTGCAGAGGTTTTGCGGAAAAATGGCGCAAAAAGAGTTGTTGCGATGTGTGTCCATGCTTTGATGCTCGGAGACGCAGCTCAAAAGATAAGGGCGGCCGGAATAAGCGATGTGGTTGCGACCAATTCTATTCCTAACGAGTATGCCAAGGTGGACCTGACCGAGGGCATCTCCAATGCACTTGTCTCACGCTACAGTTCATGATCAGCATAAATTTGGCATGGATGGCAGGTAGTAACGTGGCGAACATGCAGATTGTTTTCCTTGGGACCTCTTCGGCCGTACCTACAGCAGAGCGCGGGCTTTCCTCGGTGGCCATAGCCAGGGGAAGTGAGCTGTTGCTTTTTGATGCAGGAGAGGGAATGCAGCGCAACTTCATCAAGGCTGGCCTAGGGATGAACAGAAAGATGAAGATATTCATTTCTCACATGCATTCCGACCACTGCGTGGGTCTGCTTGGCCTCCTGCAGACTATGGCATTGCAAGGCAGAGAAAGGAGTCTGGACATATACGGAGAGCCACGGGTTCGGGAATTCCTTCGCGAGAACATGAGGATAGTCAATTTCATTCTCACATTTGACATAGATATCCACACCATTGAAAAAGATGGAGTGGTGGTTCGAGAAAACGACTATGAAGTTCGCTGCTGCAGCGCAAATCACTCCGTACCGTCATACGCTTATTGCGTCGAAGAATTTGACAGGCCTGGTGTCTTTGATGTCGGCGAGGTAAAGAGACTAGGCATCCCCGAAGGCGAGCTCTACAGCAGGCTGCAGCATGGCCAAGACATTCGTCATGGTGATACACTTGTCAAGTCATCCCAAGTAGTCGGACCGCCCCGGAAAGGCAGAAAAGTGGGAATCTCTGGAGATACTAGACCAAATGCCGAGCTGGAACGGTTCTTCCAGAACTGCGACGTTCTAATTTTTGAATCGACTTATAGCCGCGATAAGCAACAAAAGGCCATAGAAAATTGGCATTCAACTGCAACAGAGGCCGCCGTTCTTGCAAAGAATGCAGGCGCGAAAAAACTGTTTCTGACTCACTTTAGCGCGAGGTACAATGAGACAGCGGTTCTTGTTAACGAAGCTGCCTCCGTGCATGGCAACGTTGAAGCAGCTGAAGATCTAAAGGCAGTGGAAATACCCTATCCCGACTAGATGGGATTCCCGAAATGAAACAATGGACTGCGTCGGATTTTCTATTCATTTGCGCTATCTTCGATATCATGGTTTCCCACGAATTTGATGCATGTCAATAGATCGTTGCCGCTCTGCGCTGTATCGAGCTTTTCCTTGGTCACCACAAGATATGCTGCTTTGAATGCCGGATACGCCTCTTGGCATGAGAACAGAGTCATGACCTTGCCATCATGGTTGATCCTGAAACCCTGGCATGGCTCATGACCGCGTAATAGAACGCGAACACCAAAAGCCTTGAGCCATTTTCGCGTAACAGGTTCGCCAAAGTATCGGCCGAGTCCCCTTTGGGACTCTTCCCAGTAAGGAAAATCATCCAGATGCCTAGGATCATTCCAGAGCAGTTCTTCTAGAACCCGCCTGCGTTCCCGAGCTGTCGCCAAAGCATTCCGGTGGTTCAGGATAGCGGCATCTTCAGTCGGAAGACCACCATGCACGAGCAGCAGCCTATTTGTTACTATCGTCGCGACGGTCAGCTCCCTGAACATGATCAAAAGAGCGTCATAGATTTCCTTCCCTTTGGATTGGCCGAACCTTTCAACGATCCTGTATGGGAGGTCGTGTGACGAAAAGGGGAACTCGGATGGGGCTTCATGATTGCCACACATCAGAACAACAGAGTCCGGATGGCCATTCTTTAGCTGGCATACCGAATACAAGACGCCCAAGGAATCGCTTCCCCTGTCGACATAGTCACCCAGGAATATGATCTTGTTTCTCGGGTTGGCTAGGAATTCCTCCTGTCTAATCCCCTGAAGTATTTCGTCAAGTGACCTTAGATCGCCGTGAAGATCGCCAATTATCGCAAGATTGTCCAGTTCGCGAATTTCCACAAGGCCACCGCTCACTACCCCACCCACAATCCTTCCTCTACTCCTTTCGGCAACCAGGTTACTCGTGGTCTGTTTAAAGACCTCTAGAAATCGGGATGCGTCGTGCGAGCTTTCAGGGTGGATATCAGGCATATCGTTAGATATCTTGTCGGGACGTTTAATGCCTTTGATTCTAGACTGTCGGCTCTAGCTCGACGCGACTGCATTTGAAAACGAGCGCAAGAGTGTTGATGAAGACGCAAGGGGCTGCAGAAATGGTGTATCCTTTGTCATCAATATTCTAAGGTTCCTTGTTGACTCGATAGAATGCTCTCGATTCCATTAACAATATAACACGCATCGAGTGCTCAAATGGGGGCGTTGCAGTTCAGAGACACCTGGCTTGAAATAAGGGCGTGTTCCGGAAGCGCAGTTGCCGACAGCAAAGCAATGATTTCGGAAGTAGAGTCCGTGCCGGCGCTGTCCGAAGTACTATCTGCAGCGGAGAAGGCGAACGCAGACATGAAGCATTCAGGGATGTGGGACTATTCCAGGCGGCTCTACGCGAATGAAATCGACCAGGTCAAGCAGGCTGTGAATTTTTCGAACAGGGTTGAAGACGCACGGTCGGTTTCGGATTCCGCGAATATAGTTTACAGGAACTCCTGTTATACGCTAACGCTTTTTTCAATGAAAATACAAAGTCAGTAACGTATTTATTGTAATAAACTGGTCTTTTGCTTTGCGTATTGCTATGGTAATTAATGAGGAGTTGCTTGCGGCAAGGAAAAAGATCTCTGCGAAGCGGCCGCGTTTCATACGTCAGGAGAGCTGGAGGTACGACAAACTTGCAGAAAATTGGCGCAAGCCCAAAGGCAAGGACAACAAGATGCGCAAGCAAACGTCAGGAATGCCGGCTATTGTAAAGATTGGATACAGAGGGCCCAAAGCAACCAGAGGGCTTCATCCTTCCGGATACACTGACAACGTTATTTACAACGTGAACGAGCTGGCCAGGCTCGATCCCAAAAAAGACGCGGCTAGGCTGGCACATACTGTGGGCAAGAGAAAAAGAATTGAAATTATCGCAAAGGCAACTGAAAGGGGAATAAAGATATTGAATTCCGGCAAGCTCTCACCCAAAAAGCCGGACGAGAAAAAGGAAAAGGCTGCTTGATGGTAGTCAACATAAAGAAAAAACGCGAATTGGTAGCAAGGATTCTGGGGGTCGGCGCCAACAGAGTACGGTTTGAGCCCGACAGACTAGAGGATGTGGCAGATTCCATCACAAGGGAAAACATTCGGTCTCTGGTTAATAGTGGGGTCATATGGACCACCAAGCCGAGGGGAACTTCAAGAGGCAGGGCAGCTGAGAAAAGGTCGGTCTGGAAGGTTCATGGCAAGGGACCGGGTTCAAAGAAAGGCAAGAGAACCGCAAGGGTTGGCAAGAAGGAGATCTATGTCATCAGGGTAAGGTCGATGCGGTACCATCTGAAGGTCCTGAAAGACAGAAAAGACATCACAAATGACACTTACTGGCAGCTATACAAGAAGGTCAACGGAGGACAGGTGAGGTCACTTGCACACCTTCGCGACCTGGTAAAGGAAGCAAAGACTCGCTAAGTTCTCTGGCAGACAGACGGCGCTTCGCGAAATCTTGCATGGCATCTTCGTCGAAGGACAGGCCTTCTTTTCCAAGTAGCCGTTTCTTTCTGTCCTTGCCAAACGCATAACCTCCTATCTTTCCATCAGACATTACCACCCTGTGGCAAGGTACGGTTACGGGATTTGGGTTTTTGTTCAGTATCTTGCCTATGGCTCGGGAAGCACCAGGATTACCCAGCGCTCTAGCAATGTCGCCATATGTAGAGATCCTTCCTTCAGGAATGCGGAGCAGCATTTCATAAACATCGGCAGAGTTGAGTTTTTTTGGCATATGTATCAGAGGAACGCTCATACTTTAAAGCTTGACGATTTCAAGTCCGGTTTTGTCAGCCATATTTATCACCCTCTCTTTCTGGTTACCGAGCCCTTTACTGTCGATAAATATTTTCGTAACAGGTTCTATGCTTTTGGATATCATCTGTTCCAGCATATCCGGGTCTATTGCTTCAAGATTGTGTTTCGATGCCACCGCTGCAAGGGCGAAATCTGATTCGAGTAACAACTTGTTGAATTTTGTCGGGTAGTGGGTACCCCCCAGTGCAATGCCAACATTACCGCAGCGGTCAAATCCTTTATCAAGTAGAGCAAGTAGCGCGTTGCAGATAGTGTAAGCTGCATTCTCGTCTGACCATTCTGATTCCGACGAACCAAGTTCGGCGAAAAGGACGGGTTTTTTGAGTGATGTCGGACCATGGTGGCTAGCCTCTATTGTGATGTCGTAACGTGGAACTTTGTCCTTCTCTGCCACCAGTGCTTGCAGGTACCGCTTTTGCAGACTCGGGTATGATAATGCTACCTCGCGAGGGTTGCCTCCGTACGGATTGTCCGCAAAGTTTCCGGTGCAATGGCACGTCAGCGTCGGGATCTTGCTGTCGGACTTGTGTTTCGACAGAAAAATGTATGCGAGAGCTTGTGGATATGCGTCGTCAAGATGCTCCTGATGGAGAAGATCATCTGAAGTAACATGAAGCCTTATGTGCGGGTACCTGATAGAGGTGAATTTACCTTCCGCGTCGTGACTGCTTGCCTCAAATCCCATTCGATCCTGCAGGCAGCGAACCATAGTGCGCCCCGCGAGATCCCGGCCTGAGGCCACAAGGATGTAGTCCCCCAACAATCACTTTTCCCTCGAAGGCTTGTAATTTTAGCATTTTTGTGGCTAAGTAAATTTATAAATTGCATGAGACCTTGGCATGGTTGGCAAGATGAGCGACAAGACCAAAGAATCCCAGGAGCAAGACGTGGGTCTTGAGGATATGAATTTTGAGGATGAGGGTTCAGAACCCATAGAAAACGATAAAACAAATGACAATCAGCATGCAATAATCGCCGAAAAGGACGGTACGTCTCTTGAAAAGGTCGATCAAGAGGCTTCTGAAGTTGCCAGTCCTTCGGCATCTGTTCAGGCGATTCAGCAGGAACTTCCGTCTAGCGATTCAAAGTTCTTTGCGATCCGCACTACGGGCGGTCAGGAACGCGTTGTAGCAAGCTTGCTCCAGACAAGAGTGAACGCCAAAAAGCTCGGAATACGATCAATAATGGTGCTGGACAGCTTCAAAGGTTACATCATTGTAGAAGCTCCGGATTCTAATGTTGCTTATGAAGCGCTTTCCGGAATCAGGCATGTGCGCGGTCAGATAAGGGGGGACCTTCCGTTCAAGGACATTGAAGGATACCTTGTGAAAAAGCCCGTAGTATCTGAGCTGAACATCGACGATACGGTAGAAGTAATCGCCGGGCCATTCAAGGCGATGAAGGCCAAGATAACCAGAGTGGACTATGAGAAGCAGGAAGCGACTGTAGTATTGCTGGACTCGCCCTACCAGATACCGGTTACGGTTGACGCAAACTACTTGAAAAAAGCACTGCATTAGGGCGAATTCTGCGTCCAACTCAACGATTAAATAAAGATGACCGCCAAAAATCTAATGCTCGATCTTTTGGTGTTATGATTGATCGTAGACCTTAACCTGAGAGGCAAGCATGCGTTGGTCATAGGCGGAGGCACGGAAGGCGTTCGAAAAGTGAAGGGCCTCCTGGGTCAGGATTGCAAGATCACCGTTATCACGAACAGGGCAAACCGCTTTCTACTCGAACAATCCTCCCTTGGCAGGATAAAGCTGGAAAAGGCAAAGCTCAAGGGTGCCGAGATCCTTGACCGCTATCCGGACGTGTATCTGGTGCTCGCGGCTACCAGCGACCGCAAGCTAAACCGCCAGCTGGTCGAGAGGGGCAGGGCAATGAATGCCTTTGTCTATGCGGCTGACGATCCTTCTGTCAGCGATTTCTCGTATGCCTCAGTGATCAACATGGAAGGCATCATGCAGGTTGCCATTTCAACCTCTGGCAAAAGCCCGATAATGGCGCGCAAAGTGCGGATCAGGGCAGAGAGGGTCCTGCGCCGTGTAATCAAAAAGGCAGACATCGAGAACGCAAGGCTTCAAGAGTTTGCCCGGCAGGCAGCAAGACCGAGGATAGGCACCGTTGGAGAGCGAAAGGAATTTCTCTATTCGCTCGTAAAGGACGATAGAATTCAGAACCTTATTAAGGCAGACAGGATTGAAGATGCTAAACGCGCAACCCTGGAGCTGTTGCAGAAATGGGAGAGAAAAACCAAGTGACCGCTGTAACTGGCGAATCTGCGGCAGAGAAAAGGTTGTCGTCAGGTATTCCGCTCCAGATACTCAATGGGCGGGTTACGTATCGAAACGCGCCCATTCATGTGCTTGAAAAGTTTACATTCAAAGACGTTGACGCCGCCCACAGATGCTTCCTTCAATCGGGGTTCGATGAATGTGTCATTCTGCAGACGTGCAATAGAGTTGAAGTCTACGCCGCTTCCAGCGAACCAGATAGCGAGAAGCTGGTCAGGGAATGGTCATTATGCGCGGGGATATCTGCATCAGACTTCCAATCGGTAGAGATCGAAGGCGGCGACGATGCGGTAAAGCACCTCATGAAACTTGCGGCCGGGCTGGACTCGCTCGTCATTGGGGAGGATCAGATACTTGGTCAGGTAAGACGCGCCTTTGAATTCTCAAAATCAAGCCGCTACGCCGGCAGTGCCCTCTCTGTCATATTTGACAGAGCCCTGAAAGTCGGGAGCAGGGTAAGAACGGCCACCGGAGTAAACAGGGGGAGCGTGTCGATCGCATCCGTGTCGGTCGCCCTGGCTGAGGAGTATTTCGACGACCTCAAGGACAAGAAAGTAATGCTCATCGGGACAGGCGAGGCCGCAAGCCTGGTAGCCAAGGTCCTCAAGAGAAAAGGAGTCGCCTTTTCTGTCACGAGCCGAGTCCCTGACAGGGCAAAGTCCTTTGCAAGCAAAGTTGCTGGCAGCCCGGTTCCATTTGAAGATGCGCTTGAAATGCTGCGAAATGTTGATATTGTCTTTACGGCTACAAAGGCCCCTTATCGTCTGATCACCTATGAAAGGATAGAAAACGCGATGGAGGGCAGGCAGCGGGGCATGATGATATTTGACCTCTCCAACCCAAGAACGGTCGACGAAAAAGTTACGTCCATACATGGCGTAAAGCTAGTCAACATGGACCAGATAGCAGAGATGGTCGGTAAGAACATGAAATCCCGCATTAGGGAGGTGCGCTCCGCGGAAAAGTTGATAGAGAACGAAATGAGGTCCGTGGACACGAAGATGAGGAGAATGAAGGGCGAACCCGTAGTGGTATCGGTATTCAAGACCGTCGACACGATCAGGGAGCGTGAATTAAAGAAGGCCCTCCTGATGCTTGGCAAAGAGTTCGGCTCAGATGAGGCAAGGATAGTAGAACAGCTCTCATATGCCATAGTTGAGGGCATACTCGCAGCGCCAATGAACAATCTAAGGAAGGAGATAGAAACAGGCAAGAGCGAAGAACTGATCAAGATAGTGGCAAAGTTGTTCAGGTATGAAGACAGGCAGACGGAGCAGAGCCGGTAATTCTTTTCCCGATGTCAGGCTCAGGCGTCTGAGAACCACTGCCGCAATTCGTGACCTGATGCAGGAAACGCGCCTTTCTCCCAGGGACCTAATTGCCCCGATATTTGTACAGGAGGGGTCGAAAAGGCCTGCGAGTATCAGGTCAATGCCTGATGTCCAGAGGCTGCCGCTGACAAAGCTGGTCGGCGAAGTGAAAGAAATTTTGGGTCTTGGCATACGCGCAATAATACTATTTGGGCTGCCATCGCACAAGGATGCAGACGCCTCCCTGGCGTTTGACGATAACGGGATAGTCCAGAGATCAATCCGGCTGGTGCGCGAGAAATTCGGAGAAAAGATTGCAGTGATAACTGACGTCTGCCTATGCCAGTATACCTCCCACGGACACTGCGGACTTGTCGTCGATAGGAAAATAGACAACGACAGGAGCGTTGAAGCGCTGGCAAGAGTAGCAGTCAGCCACGCAAGGGCAGGCGCGGACATTGTAGCTCCATCCGCGATGATGGACGGCCAGGTTCAGGCGATACGCAGAGCTCTGGACAGAGAAGGTCTTTCTGACACTGCTATCATGGGCTATTCTGCAAAAC
>DATBMW010000028.1:0-5709 GCA_036554645.1 Nitrososphaera sp. | reverse complement strand
AACCTGATCCATTCCATAGATGGATGTCATTCCGAGAACTGCACAAAGAACGTAGAAAGAAACGACTGCGAGGGTCTTGACAACAAATCTGTTCATGAGCTTGACACGCGGAGCCGAATACATGATTCCGATGAGCAGCATTGGGACGATGAGCGACATGGTTGCAGAATTGAAGGTGGCTGCAGCAAGGATTATTGCAGCACCATTGGTAGACAGGACAAATGTCCATGCCTGTCGCTTTGAAACCTTGCCAGATGGTATTGGTCTCTTCTTTCCATTGGCCCTGTCCAGATCCGCGTCGATAAGATCATTTAGTATGTACATGCCTGTCGCGACTAACAGAGAAATCATGGGCGCAGGAATGATCCTTTGCAACAGCAATGATGTGCCCGACTCTGCGGCAAGTATGCCAAGGACTCCTGGACTAGCGAATAGCCCGGCCACTGTCGCAAGTGAGTATAGCACTCCCCATTTCCAGCGCGATTTGAATAGGATCGCCTGCGACTTTAGAAGCGAGCATTGAGTCTTTTCAGTGGTACTTTCGTTCGCTTTTCGTGCATCCAGTGAAGTAACGGGTAGCGTTACGCTATTGCGTTTCAAAGCTCCCCTTTTTGGGGACGGTAGCTCCGCTGGGGAAACATTGAAGAAAATGCTGTCATGATGGGGAGTACTCATTGTCAGCCATATCCAGGGATAGTTCTGGCCACGCGATAATGATTATAGATAGATACCTACATTAAAAGTTAACTTTTTTTCTGGAGTGAGGTCGGACTGACGCCTAGCAGCCTTGAAAAGGATTCGTTCTAGTTGACGGATTGTCTTACTTTTCCCGGATACTGACTAAAAGCTGGGGAATTGACGCCGCCTTGGCAAGTGTGTCATAATACGAAATGAACCGCTGCGCCAAATAGGGATCATCGTAGTGCGATATCGCAAGAGTGAACTGCTCAGGGCTTGAATAGTTGGTTGTCTCGTAACACACCGCAGTACCATCCACAACCATAAAGCTAGCAGCCAGAGTGGTTCTCCTCAAGTCGAATTTCGGCGAACGCACGATCGAATTCACCATGTCAAAGGTTTCCTTGTTTGGCGGAGTCCTCAGCACCGCATTCAACCGGTTTTCCACGCATATCTGATCCGGCAATCCATCGAGCATGTGGAGCGTCACGCCGCTGGCCACTTTTGCAAACAAGAGCTTTGAAAAATGCGGATCATGGTATCGCGTTGCAAGGTATACTTCTTTCTGCGCGCCCTCCAGGAGCTTTGTGACTTCGACCACAAGTCGGTTATAGTCCTTGATTACCGAAAAACCGGAAAGGTGCGTGCCGTTCACCATGCTTTTCAAGTTGCAGTTCTGAATGATTTCCTCGATGACTTTTTCACGTTGCTGCAGCGGAAAATCGTGCCTTGACTTTAGGACATCAACAGCCCTCAGATTCCAATAGTTTGCCAGTATCTCTTCCATCGTTTTGATGTGACCGTTGAAGATTAGTGACCCAAACGTCGTCGTGCGATAGACAGAGCTGCGCTTTTCAACGAAACCTAGGTCGCGGAGCTTTTTCAACCGGGCGTAGAACTGTTTCTTGCTCAATTTTCCAGTAGCATTTGAGGATGCTTTGAAGCCGGAATAGGCCATTTTCATTATTGCCAGTGAGTGTCGGTCGGACAGAACAGAAAAAACCTGCTCTGGAGTAGCTGTCTCTGGCATATCTCCATACGGAAGTAGCCGTTGAGCTATTTAACTGTTAAGAAATACCCATTTATGGTGAGAACAATCAATTCTTAGATAGAAGAGGCAAGAATTATGAAAAACATGCCGCAACATCACCTAGCTGCCAGCCAGCCGGCGATAGCAGAGATGAAACGTCTCCTATCGTCTTCGCTGTACTCCTCTGATTGGGTGTAGAATATCGCATCGTAAAACCAGTGATTACAGTCAAGCGAGTTGATGGTTTTGTTCGCGGTTTTCAGTAGCTTGAAGAATTCCTCAGACACCTGTGGATACACGTTTCTGTCCTTAGTTCCATATAGGATCAATATGGGAACTTCAACATCCGCAAGCTGCATGAGCTCGCTGTTTCTCTGCGCCACGATGTCGATTAGGTACCTGAATGAATACAGGAAATTTACTTCGCTGCTTCTTGTCATGCGAGCATACTGGCTCCCGCCTATCCGGGCGTAGCCGGGGAGAACTTTTCTGATATCGACGCGGCTGCCCGGAGAAAACAGGCGGCCCACCAGCAGATAGATGAAAGCCAAAGGACTGGGCTCTGCGTCTGACCTCTTTATACCCTTAATTCTGATGTATGGAGACAGCAGGATCAGCCCGTCGACAGATTTTCTGAACAGATGTGCATACCAAAGTGCAAAAGTAGAGCCCATGCTGTGCGCAAGAATGAATACTCGGGTCGATTTCTTTCTTATTTCCGAGACGATCTGGTCGATCGATTGCAGGCAGACTCTAAAATCCAGCTCGCCTCTGGAACCGCTGGACCTACCATGACCTGGAAGGTCGATGCTGTATATGTCGTATCCGGCCTGAGACAGAATCTTTCCCGCATATTCAAAAATCGCTGCGCTACAGCAGAACCCGTGAATGCAAAGAACAGCATCGCCTCTGGAACCGGTCCCCCGGATTTCAACAGCGTTTATCCTGCCACTTGCCGTTTCATATGCCGCCAGTCAGGTCAACTCCGAGCGAGCCGTCAGAACTGATATTCCGGAATTCAGGGATTCCAAGGCAAATTCACCTGCGGCCAATTGCGCTAAAGAACCTGGCGTAAGTGACATATGCTACCCTGCTCTTTGCCAGCTGCTTCAGATTCCTGTGCATTTCAGAATATTGCCTCTTGTCCAACAATCCCAACTTCAAGATCTGTGGTCTCAGGCTCTCCACTATGCGCCATCCAAGGCTGTTGTACGGCTCATGTCCCATCAGAAGGCAGGGAGAATAACATTCCACGCTGGCATCCAGCGATTCGTCGACCAAAAGCTTGTACAGCTTTCTGCCTGCCAGCGGGTCGCCCCCGGATTTTTTCAGCAATGTGACATAGACCTTCCTCAGAGCTTCTACGTTTCTATCCTCTGGATAACAGAGCCATGATCCCGCAGCGTGGTCAAGCTCCTGAACTACCATTGCGCCACCACGCTTCAGAAGTCTCTTCATGGACCTGACAGCCCTGCTCTTGTCGCGCAGGTGGACGAAGAGAAATCGTGAGAAAACTATGTCAAAGCTTCCAAGATTGTCAAGACTGCTATCGGAAATATTGTCACGAACAAACTCTACGTTGGATTGGGTGCTAACGCTCCTGCAGTATTCCAGGTATTTTTCATCTATATCTACTCCCACAACCCTACCGGTCCTCCCGACGATGTCTGACATCATTCGAGTCACCGACCCCGAGCCGCAGCCGATGTCGATGCACCTCATTCCTTTCTTTATGCCGGCTTTCACGAGAGAATCCCTGCTCAACGGTCCAAATAATCCGGCCTGTATCTCGAGTCGCTTGATTTCCTTTGCAAGGTTCCCCAGAACGTAGCTAGGCACCAATCCCCTCAGATCCCAACCTAGGCAGGAAAAGATCGCTGCATCTACGAATCGAAGCGACCAAGCCCACAAAGGCGCATATTTTGTCGATTCAATTAACCTTTTCTGTCCCCCTCGGTTCGTTCAGTCCTTACCGGTCGGATCATCCTGCCAACATAGTACATATAGACTATATAGAAACAGTTCTTAAGGTCGTACTTGGTGCCACCCATATGGCAACAGCGTTCGTTTCTCCAGATGTGCGGGCCGTAAGCATAAGTCCGATCTCTGACCAAGTAAAACGCCTCAAGGCGATCTCATGTGACCTTTGCGATACAGGAATGGCTTCTTACGACGTCTTTATTGATGGAATAATAACAAAGGTGAATGTTCTCAAACGGTGCTGCGATCAGTGCGTGAAGTCTTTTAGCCAGCAATTGCCCTGATTATCAGCATGCTTGCTGCAGCAAGGCCTGCGCTTGCCGGTATCGTGATGATCCAGGCGTAGACTATACGCCTGCCGAGGCCCCACCTGACTGCTGAAAGTCTTTTTGTCGAGCCAACGCCCATTATGGCGCCTGAAATCGCATGTGTGGTGCTAACGGGAATGCCAAGCCATGCCATCGAGGTCAGGATCGCACCGCCTCCAGTTTCGGCACAAAAACCTTGATAAGGCTTCAAGTTTGTCAGGCGGAAAGCCATCGTCTTTACGATCCTCCATCCCCCAAAAAATGTTCCAAGCGCGATAGCCGCTGCTGCCCCTAACACCACCCATATTGGAACAATGAATGCCTCGGTCTGGAGCAGGCCGCCCGCGATGAGCAGCGCGGTTATTACACCCATCGTCTTTTGGCCATCATTTGCTCCATGCGTCAGAGAAAAAAATGAAGAAGACGCGATCTGTAGTCTGCCAAAGATCCGGTTCACCCTTGCAGAAGTTGACCTGCTAAGAAAGTACATGATCGCTACGGCAAACCCTGCGGCGATGGCAAATCCTACTGAGGGAGAAACCACCATGAAGACCAGTACCTTCTGGATGCCATCGAATACTACTGCCTGTAACCCACCCACCAGAAGCGCAGAGCCTACAAGCCCTCCGATCAGGGCATGGCTGCTGGAGGAGGGAAGACCGAACCACCAGGTAATGAGATCCCATGCTATGGCACCTACCAGTCCCGCCATGATGACATGAACCGTCGAGAACTCGGGCTGGATTATCCCCTTGCCCACCGTCGCTGCAACTGCCGTCCCAAATACAAACGGACCGGCAAAGTTTGCCGCGGCGGCCAACGCCACTGCCTGGAGCGGCCGCAGTACCCTAGTACCCACCACCGTGGCTATCGAATTCGCGGCGTCGTGAAATCCGTTGACGAAATCAAAAAATAGCGCCGCAGCTATTGCGCCATAAACGACAAAGATTACCTCCTGCGCCACAATCCATCAACCGTATTTCAGAGCAATGTCCTCAAACACGTCCGCGACATCGGCGCACCTATCGAGGGCTCCTTCAAGAGTCTCGTAGATTTCCTTCATCTTGATAATCTCTATTGGATCGTTTGTTTCAAACAGTTCCGCAATGGCGTTTCGATAAATGGTGTCTCCTTCGTGTTCATACTTGCTTATCTTGCGGCAGTGTTCCATAAGGTCTGTAGAGCTCTTGAAATGCCTTAGGCGATTCATCAGCAGGTGCACCTCCTGGGTAGCTGAAAGAAGAGTCTTGGCAAGCTCCACCATGTAAGGGGTGGGTTTGGGAATCTTGAAAAGCACGAACCTTTCTGCAGTCCCGTCTGTATAGTCCAGAATCTCATCGACCGCACCCGTAAGCTTTGAGATGTCCTCCCGGTCGAGCGGAGTGACAAAAGTCTTGTCAAGCAAGGTGTAGAGGTCATGGGTAATGGCATCGCCCTGATGCTCGAGGTCCTTGATTTCGGCCTTTCGTTCCTTGATATTGTCAAACTTTGACACCAGTTCCACCAGAGCTCCGATTGCCTTCAGCAGGTTGGAGCTCTGCATTACGAGCTTGTCAATGATCTCCTTGTCATTAGCGCGAACCCAGGATAGAAAGCCCGCTTTGACCACAGGTGCGCTACCGGACTACATGAATATATTATCTTCTGCCTGGAACTATGTGAACTATATGGGCATGATCACTTTTTCGATCATGTCAGGGTGCCTGTCTTCGT
>DATBMW010000025.1:0-6277 GCA_036554645.1 Nitrososphaera sp. | reverse complement strand
ATTGCCGCCGCAGCCCTACTACAGACAATTCCAGCCGACGAGAGCTTTGAATTCGTCGTCGGCGCAATAGATTTCAACACTATAGGTCTCCTGCTGGGAATGATGATACTGGTGGCCATCCTGGCCGAGTCCGGCGTCTTTCAGTACGTGGCGATAAAGGCCGCCAAAGCTAGCAAGGGAGATCTGTGGAAGCTCATGCTTATCCTCTGCACTTTCACCGCAGTCGTATCGATGTTCATAGACAACGTGACGACTGTCCTGCTGATGGTACCTGTCACGATCGCCGTATTCAGGATCTTCAAGGTATCGCCAATACCGTTTATCCTTGCACAGGCCCTGGCGTCAAATATTGGCGGAGCGGCTACTCTGATAGGAGATCCTCCCAATATCATCATAGGTTCTGCCGCCAACATCGACTTTAACACGTTTATCGCCCACATGGGACCCACAGTCGCGATTTCGTTTGTAGCGTCGCTATTTCTTCTAAAGTTCTTTTTCAGAAAGGACCTGAAGGCTCACGTTCAGAACCTGGAACAGCTAATGCAGGAAGATGAAAAAACGTACCTGAAGGATCGGACCCTCCTCAAAAAGTCCCTGGCCGTTCTGGCTGGGGTGATAGCGTTATTTGTCGCGCACGGGTTTCTCCACGTAGAGGTGTCGATAATAGCTCTCGGAGGAGCCGCGGTCCTGTTTGTGGTCTCACGGGCAGATCCTGAAAAAGTCTTTCACCTGGTCGACTGGCCGACTCTCATCTTTTTCACGGGCCTCTTTATCATAGTAGGAGTTGCCGCGCACTCGGGCATGATAGACATTCTGTCCACCCTCGCACTGAGTGCCACGGGAGGCGAGCCGTGGCTTACCTTCGTCGTGATAATCTGGCTCTCGGCAATAGCAAGCGCGTTTGTCGATAACATTCCTTTTACTGCCACAATGATTCCTCTAATACAGTCCCTGAACGCGAGCCCCGGCATCGCTTCTCTTTTCGGCGCGTTTGAGGTCAGCCCCCTCTGGTGGGCCCTTGCGCTGGGCGCGGACTTTGGAGGCAATGGCACGCTGATTGGATCAAGTGCGGGGGTGGTTGCCGCGGGACTGAGCGAAAAGAACGGCCATGCCATCAGCTTCAACAGGTGGTTCAGGGTAGGATTTCCCTTTATGATAGTCACGGTTGCTATAGGAACCGTCATCCTTGCAATAGACATTCTGCTTCGGTTCTAGAACAAGCCAATTTATAGCTCATGCCCGGTAATGCGGCTCTGCATGGCTGGCAAAAAGCAACCTGGGAAAAAGGGCAATGATCTCTTGCGCGGCGCGGTCAGAGACTATGAGATCAGAAGCGACGACGCGAGATCGATATTTGACAGCATGGCATTTTCGGGCGGCTTTGAATCCAGAAATCTTGCCGACGGAGTCGACATTCTGCGGCGGATGACTGGTGAGAAGAACTGCACAAAGTTCCTGTCGTTTGTTGGCGCGCTCATGTCCACCGGCGCAAGAGGAATCGTCCGTGATATGCTAAAGAACAAGATGTTTGATGTGGTCATTACCACCTGCGGCGCGCTTGATCACGACATCGCCCGCACATTTGACAAGTACTATGCTGGAGACTTTCGGATGGACGATAACATGCTCCTTGGCAAAAAGATCCACCGCCTGGGAAACGTGCTAGTCCCTATGGATAATTACGGCCCGCTAATTGAAGAAAAGGTCCAGGCCTGCATGAATGATATGTACCGAAACGGGAGCAGGCAGGTGGCGACCTATGAAATTACAGACCACATTGGAAGCACGCTTAACGAATCCTCGTTTCTATACTGGGCCCACAGGAACAAGATCCCGGTTATCGTGCCGGGTATAGTCGATGGGGCGGTGGGGAGCCAGATATGGCTGTTCCACCAGCAGCACAAGGACTTCAAGATAGACATTCTGAAGGACGAAAGCAAGCTCTCCGATCTCGTTTTCGAAGCCAAAAAGTCAGGGGCCTTTATGCTCGGAGGCGGCATCTCGAAGCACCATACATTGTGGTGGAACCAGTTCAGGGGCGGGCTGGACTATGCCGTTTACATCACAACGGCGCCGGAATGGGATGGGAGCCTGAGCGGGGCGCTTGTAGCAGAGGCAATCTCCTGGGGCAAGGTCACGACCAAAGCTCGCCAGACTACGATACACGGAGAAATAACGACGCTCCTTCCGTTCATCTACGCCGCGCTCGTCGCTGCGCGATCCTGATCTGGCTGCCGGACTTGCCATGACGTAATCTACGTTTCGCCTAGCAATATTTAAAAAATACTTACTAAATCACTACCATGACCTCTTATGGGAATGGAATTTTACGGCGATTCGTACAAGGGCAACGATGAACCGATCTTTGTGGGCATACCGACTTTTCTAAAGCTGCCGTGGATCCGCAGCCAACAGGAACTGAACAAGATAAAGCCGGACGTTGCGATAATAGGCGAGCCTTTTGACTTTGGCACGACCATCCGCCCCGGAGCAAGGTACGGGCCAAGAGCAATTCGGGCAGCTTCTACAGTACCCTCTCCCCCATACGAGCATTTCAATATCGAGACCGGCGTGGATCCCTTCGGCGTCTTCCGGACAGTTGACTATGGAGATGTAAACATTTCCCCAGGCGACGTAGTAGAATCGCACAGGAGAATGACTGACAAGGTGAAGGAAGTTCTAGATATTGACGGCATCCCGGTAATGCTCGGAGGCGATCATTCCATTACTTTCGCAAACGTCAGGGCGTTTGCCAAAAAGCACAAGAACATTGGCATGATACACATCGACACTCACGCCGACTGTGCGCCGCAGGGCCTATGCGGCTTCAAGTACGACCACGGGGCCCACATCAGAAGAATAATGGAGCTGGACTGCCTGAAGGGCAAGAACTATACCCTGATAGGACCACGCGGGTACTGGCCCGGGCCTGATCTATACAAGTGGATGGCCGATCAGGATTTTCAGTGGTTCACAATGCTTGACGTGGAAGAGCTGGGTATAGATCAGATTGCAAAGGAAGCGGCAGACAGGGCAAATGACAACGTTGACGGCGTCTATATCAGCTGGGATATCGACACGTTCGACCCCGCATATGCGCCGGGAACCGGGGAGCCCGAACCAAACGGCCTGACTTCACGAGAGGGGATGCGGCTCATGAGACTCCTGTCAACTTCCTTTGATCCAGACACGTTCGCGTTCGACCTTGTTGAAGTTGCTCCAAACTATGACGTAAGCGATGGAAATTCATACAACGGCGGCATAACTTCTGGCCTGGCGAACCGGCTGATAGTCGAACTGCTGGCAGGGCTGTCGCTGACAAAGAAGGGCCAGACGGAAGGCAAGCCAGTAAGGCCTCGCTCCTACCGGGGCAAGAACCACACCTACAGCTTCGGCCAGCCCAAAGCCAGGGTGCCAAGGCGCAAATGATCCATGTTCGGGCGGTCATTAAGGGAGAGCCCGAACTGCCTCCAACTGTAAGGATCTTTAACTATAGCTCGGCTGACGAGCAAGTATTCTTTGGCTCCGCTTCCATGGTTGAAGAAAAGGTGCGGCGCAAAATTAGGATAAATGCCAGCGAAGCGCTGGTTGCCTACTGCGCCTTTATCGTCAGGTCTGTACGGTCGGGAGAAAAAGCGACCACGATTCAGGAACGAGCATTGAAGCTCCTTACCGAGGACGGCGTAATGATCGGGGTCCCCCAATCCATGAGAATCATATCATTTGAAGCTACAATAGATGCGCAGCCAGCTAGAAGGATCGAGCTGGACGGCCCGATACCTGCCAGCAGCTACTCCCTGGCGTGAAATGAAGGATGATAGCCGATCAGTTCAATCTTCTTGTGGAAGCAATGTTTGCCCCGCTGGAAGGGAGCGTTGATGTTGTCAGCCCTGCGGGGATCCTTGTCCTCGGGTTGATAATCGGCCTTCGCCATGCGATGGAAGCTGATCACGTCGCCGCGGTTTCAACAATAGTTACGACCAGCGACAGGAAACTTTCCCGAGCACCGCTGCTAGGAGCTCTGTGGGGGCTCGGGCACACTGCGACGCTTTTTGTCGCCGGCCTTATCGTGCTTGTCCTTGCAGTCAGCATCCCGGAAAGGGTGAGCGGCATTATGGAATTTGGAGTCGGCATAATGCTGGTCTTTCTCGGCGCGACAGTGCTGACAGGCTTTAATACTGGGAAATTCTTGCGCGGAATTTTTGGAAGCCAGAGACACTCTCACATCCATGCTCACAGGGAAATCGGAGTGATCCATTCGCACGATCACGATCACCATGCGGATCACAGGCACGGTCACAAGTCGCTTATTGTAGGCATGATTCATGGGTTGGCCGGCAGTGGAGCGCTTATGCTGGCAGTGCTTGCAACGATAGACTCTGTCCCCCTCGGACTGGCCTACATTGCAATTTTTGGCGCAGGGTCAATTGCAAGCATGGCTGGAATGAGCGCGCTTATCGCGCTGCCAGTAGCAAGAGCCAGCCGCTTCAAGCTCGACCTTGTGCTAAAGTACGCCGCCGCAGTCGTTGCCATTGCGATAGGGATCGGCCTGGTATACGAGCTGGGATTCGTAGAACAGGTTTTTTTCTAGTAGTAATGGTGCATCTGGCGCTGTTTTTTGCCCAGCCTGTCAAAGTGGTCATGCCTGTGATCCTTGTCGCCGCCTGCATGCGAGTGCTCGGTTCCGTCATTGTGCGTATGTGTGTGCATCTTGGGTTTCGCCATCAGCACATCATCCACTCTGACAAGAAGGTTGACCGCCTCAACCGCAGTCTTTATCACCTGTTCCTTGACCACAGCAGATTCGATGACGTCAGGGAGCACGTCCGCCACCTTCCTTCCAATGGCATCGACTCCAACAGTCTGGGCTTTGCCGTTGGACAACGCGTGCCTTGACCTGAGTTCAGCTAGCGTGTCAATAGAATTCATACCGGCGTTTCTGGCTATAGCAATGGGGATTTCTTCCAGGGCGTCGGCAAATTTCAGGATAACAAGCTGTTCGCGGCCTTCGCAGTTGCGAGCTTCCATCCTGATCCTTCTCGCTATAGCCGCCTCGGCAGCTCCTCCGCCTGCCACAACAGAGGGATTCCTGATGAAATCTCTCAGCACATTGATGGCATCAAGGGCAGAGCGGTGAAGTTCGTCCAGCATCCTCTTGGAGTTTGCGCGAACAAGAATCGTAACTGACCTTGGATCCTTGCAGCCTTCAACGAATACCATCCTGTCATCGCCTACTGGCTTCTCGCAGACTTTTTCAGCGTGCCCCAGAGTGATCTCGATGTCGTGATGGTGGTAGTGGTGATCATCATGATGGTGATGATGTTTATGCTCATGACTGTGTTTGTGATCCAGTCTTGCTGATACGCTCGCGCCTGTCGCCCTGGAGAGCCACACCAGATCATTTTCCTTCACACGCCTGAGGGAAATTATGCCGTGCTCTCTTAGCATGCTCTGGGCAAAAGTGTTGATCCCTTTTCTAGAGACGACTACGTTTGCTCCAGAATCGATGATATGATGAATCTTTGATCTTATCATCATCTCCTCGCCGTCCGAGTACGACTTTATCATTTCCGGCGAGTTGATCCGGATTTCCGCGTCAGTCCGGGTTCTTTTCCCTTCCAGATCGTCGTCAATTAGAATTATCCTGGCTGGCGCGACTTCCTTGGGCATGGAGGAGCTGTCAATGGTCTTGTCGATCAATACGCCGCTCACGAGCTGCAAGTCCGTCATATTGCCCTGCTTTTCTTCTATCTTGATATCATCAACATCCACATTATCTTTGTGAAAGTCGGTTACGCTGCAAACGGCCTGTACAATGATGTCAACTGCCTTGTCTCCAGAGTACGAAAGTGGCTTTGAAGCAAGGCACGTGCGTACAAGTCTTTTCATCACGAGTCTGTCAGAGCTTTTACATTTTTGCGATATTTCCTTTAGCGCCTTGAGAGATACGTCAAGTGCCTGGGAGTATCCATCGATTATGGTTGACGGCGCGATGCCGATTGCGAGCAGTTCCTCGGCCCTTCGAACCAGCGCGCCGGCAAGGACGACCACCGAAGTTGTGCCATCACCCACTTCATTGTCGACCGCGTTTGACGCTTCAATGATCACTTTGGCTGCGGGGTGCTCGACGTCGATTTTGCGGAGCAAGGTCGCGCCATCCTTTGTAACCGTGACTTCGCCCATGACATCTATGAACATCTTGTCCATCCCGCGGGGGCCAAGCGAGTTCGTTACGAGCTCTGCGATCAGCCTTGCGGCAAGCAGGTTGTACCGACGC
>DATBMW010000013.1:0-5164 GCA_036554645.1 Nitrososphaera sp. | reverse complement strand
TCAGCAAAGTGTTTCTCGCTTTGTGAAGGCAGCAGTATTTCACGAATATAACAAAGATCCGACCAAGGTTGTCAAGCTCGAGGATGTCGATGTTCCAAAGATAAAACCAACAGAAGTAATGATAAAAGTAGAATCAGCGTCGTACAACTACAACGACCTCTGGGCCATATGGGGCGATCCTGTAAAGACACCACTCCCCCATATCTCTGGCAGTGACGCAGCCGGAACAGTAGTAGAGGTAGGCTCGGACGTTACGAAACTCAAGGTCGGTGACAGGGTTGTCTCCCATTCCAATATGAGCTGCAGGGTCTGCGACATGTGCACTTCGGGCAGGGAATACGACTGCAATGATAGAACGATCTGGGGCTTCCAGACCGGTCCGCTGTGGGGCGCATTTGCGCAGTACACCCATCTTCCAGAAGTAAACGTGGTAAAGATTCCAGACAACGTGTCTTTCCATGATGCCGCAGCAAGTTCAATGGTGGGCATGACATCATGGCACATGCTGGTTGGCAGGGCCAAGATACGGCCGGGCCAGACTGTGCTTATCATGGGCGGCGGTAGCGGCGTCGGAATGATTGGGATCCAGATCGCAAAGCTCTACAACTGCACGGTAATTGCGACGGCGGGCAAGCAGGACAAGATGGACAAGTGCATAGAACTCGGCGCGGACTATGCGGTCAACCACAGAGAAGCTGACTGGTACAAGAAGGTGCGTGATATCACAAAAAAGCAGGGAGTTGACGTCGTCTTTGAACACATTGGCAAGTCGACATTCCCGCAAGAAGTCGGGCTCTTAAAGATGGGCGGCACGCTTGTGGCAACAGGGGCTACCACTGGTTATGATTCGACCATTGACCTGAGGTACCTCTTCTTCAGAGGCACCAACCTTCTGGGGTCCACCCAGGGGACAAAGGCCGAGCTCGAAGAGGTGGTCTACTGGATGGGCAGGGGCAAGATAAAACCAGTAATTGACACGGTCCTGCCGTTCACCAACATGGTCGATGGGCATGTAATGATGGCAAACGCCCAGCAGTTCGGCAAGATCCTGACCACGCCGCACGCCCTGTAAAAGCGACAAGCTTTTACCTCCTCTTTTAGATCTGGCTTACGTGTTCCGTAGCCTCATTTTCGTCCCGGGCAACAATTTGCGCTTTGTTGAAAAGGCAAAGTCGCTCCAGGCAGACATCATCTGCCTTGATCTTGAAGATTCGGTCCCAGCCAATGAAAAGGATTCAGCAAGGAAGATAGTTGCAGAAGCAGTTTCGCGCAGTCAGGAATATTCGGGCCAGCTCTACGTACGTACCAATTCGCCCGAGTCAGGACTTGTCTCTGCAGACCTGAGTGCAGTTGCGCGCAAGGGACTGGAAGGCGTGGTGGTGCCAAAGGTTAACGACGCGGGTGACCTCATGACCATCATAAGGCAGCTGGCCGAGCTGGAGAAGGAAAGGCACGTGGAGTTAGCAATCATGCCATCCATAGAGAGCGCCAAAGGGGTTGTGAATGCATACCAGATCGCGAGCGCCGACGACAGGGTAAACGCCCTTGTGTTTGGCGTCTTTGACTTTCTGTACGACATAAAGCTTGACTACGATGAACGCGACGCGAGCAGCTATTCTTACGCCCGCGCCAAAATTCCGGTGGATGCCAGGGCAGCTGGCGTCGATGCGATTGACGGGATCTGGCAGAAAATTGATGACACGCAGGGACTTGTCAGTGATGCAACCGCTGCAAAAAAGCTCGGGTATTCTGGCAAGAGCATTATCCACCCGAGCCAGATAGAGCCTGTCCACAACATCTTTCGGCCCAGCAGAAACGAAATAGACTGGGCGAAAAAAGTGGTTCAGGCGCTGGGCGACGCCATGGAAAAGGGGAGCGGCAGGGGAGCCGTGAGGCTGGACGGAAAGATGATAGATGCCGTGCACTACAAGCAGGCAAAGGCAATTCTGGAAGCAGAAAAATTGAGCCAGCCCTGATAGAAATTGATTATTTCATGTCCGTCTTTGATCCAATCGTCGCAATTCTTCCCATCTCCCATTTTGTACCTGTCTGTAAATATCTTGGTGCCGTCATAATTCATGTAGGACACAGTGAACTAGTGTTTCTTGATTGGAACTACAGACTGGATAACGTCAAAAGTAAGAAGCCTTGGTACCAGTGCCATTTTCTGTCTCAAACATCAATCGTATTTGTAAGATAGAGCGTCCCCTTGCCATATTTCCATCTATCATCGCCAGACAAATTCGGCCACATCCTTTCTTACAAGTTTCTCGGTATCCTTTAACACAATCATATTGTGATGACTATAGTTTACTACTTCACACCCACTCTTTCGATCTGAATGTCACCGATTCTATCGAATTCCGGGTCCGTGCCGGTAACTAACTTTGATTTCAGATTTTTTGCTGTTGCGGCTGCAAAGGCATCGGCCAAGGACAGCGAATGGTTTGCCTTCAACATGGCTGCTTCTTTCCACAATGCGTTGTCTTTTACAGGAACTATCTTGACGCCAAAGCTCCTGATGTTTCTTTCTTTCTCCTCAGCCACCTTCTTGCTCTTCCTACTAAGGACATAGTATAATTCGGCCAAGTTGACGACGTTCATGTATGCCTTTATCTTCCTATCAAGGACCTGTTTGAGCAGGCCTGCAACATTTTCGGCCCCTTCCTCGCCCATATAGAGGATAAGCAGGGCCTGAGTATCAAGTACTATGCTCACTTAATTTGCTACCTTTTCTTAAAAGCCTCTTTTCTCTTTTAACTTCCTCTGTACGGGCCTCCTCGATCAGCTGTCTAGACGTCTTACCACTAAAGAGCTCCTTGAGGGAGCCTTTCTCCATCAGTGGATCCGGAACCGGCTTTAGAAGGACACCCTCCTCCGTGTCCACGGCAAGGGCCTTTTTCCCTATCTTGTGCTTGTCTCTTAACACCTTTGGTATCGTGGCCTGACCCTTCTTTGTAACAGTAACTATGTTTTCAACCATTACTAGTAATATCATGAACCTCGTAATACTTAACTATTATGTATTACTGCATGCATCACTTTGTATAAGTCTGGATTACTGGCATACCAGATGTCCCCCGACTAATTAAATATCAATTTTTTTGCAAGATCTTTTTGACCGCCAGGATTCCCGCATAGTAAGGGATATTGTACAGGGCCGCAAGGGCTGCTACGGGCGAGCCAAAGAACTGGAAGGCAAACACCGCTACAAGGACATTGTTCACATAGGTCATGGAGATAAGCCCCGCCGCCCTCTCGTGCCGGCCTCCAGGAACGGAAACATACCCAACCAGCGCGTACGCCGCAAAGCAGAGAAACGCAGTCGCCACTATCTGCAAGAGCACCTGCCAGTCGCCGTAAAAGTAGCCTGAAAACTTGGCAAACATCCCAAAGTTGATCAGAACCACGAATATCAGCGACAGCACGAACGAATTCTTGTCCGCAAACCTGGCGACGGCAGGCCATTGCTTTTTTGTGACCCAGCCGGCCGCAAGCGGAGTAAACAGCGCTGCAGAAAGAAGCAATATCATGTTCAGTATGGGTATTTCAAATTCCGAACCCACCATGAAAAAGACTATTGAAGGGAGGACAAACGGGACCACCAGGGACGTGGCAATTATCATCCCGACGACCAGAGGCAGCCGCCCTCCGATCAGGTTGACAACGAAAGGTGCCCCGAGGCCGGTCGAAATGCCGGAAAGGAGCAGGACCGGCAGTGCAAGAGGCTCGTAGATGATGTGCGCGAGCGCGTACATCCCAACAGGAAGCCCCAGCAGCTTGACAAAAGAGAGCAGAGCAAGTTGCCGCGGCCTCGCAAACGTCGAGACCAGGTCGGAAGTGTTGAGCCTTATCAGGTTCAGAAATAATAGCGCTCCGAGCCATACCAGGATATACGGCTCGACAACAAGGCCCGCTGCCGGAAAGACAACCCCTGCAGTCATGGATCCTGCAATCGCAACTACCAG
Organism: Nitrososphaera sp.; assembly: GCA_036554645.1. GTDB lineage: Archaea > Thermoproteota > Nitrososphaeria > Nitrososphaerales > Nitrososphaeraceae > Nitrososphaera. The sequence continues at coordinate 1,196 of DATBMW010000013.1, read as the reverse complement.
GAACGTATCGCCGCTATTCCGATGCAAGTGTTTTCAGCTGCTGTATCGCTTCGCTCACATAGTCAAATCCTTGCTGCCAGAACCGCTGCCGCGAAATGTCTATGCCTGCCTCCATCAAAAGATCCTCTGGCTTTCTGGAGCCTCCTGCTGAAAGTATCTTTAGGTAACGGGGCACGAACGACCTCCCCTCGACCTTGTACTGGCGGTATAGCGACACGACCAGCAGGTTTCCAAATGAATAAGCATACGTGTAGAAAGGCGTGTGGTAAAAGTGCGGAATGTAAGTCCACTCCCATTGAAAATCCGGAGAAATAGATACCGAATCTCCAAACTGCTCCATCAGGTTGTCAGAATAGTGCCTAGCAACCTCATCTATAGTTGCGCTATTCTCCGCTATCATCCTGTGTGCATCTACCTCAAAGATCGTAAAGAACGCCTGCCGCATTATCGTGGCATAAAGGTCGTCAATATGTTCAGCCAGAAGGAAAAGACGTTCCTTCCCTGACAACTTTTCGGCCAGCTTTTCATTGAGCAGCATCTCTGCAAATACAGACGCCGTTTCTGCAAGCGGTAGCGGGGCGTGTGAGACCATGATGGGCATTTCTGAAGCCATCATGCTGTGTATTGCATGTCCGAATTCGTGGGCAATGGTCGACACGTCACGGGCTCTGCCATCGAAATTAAGAAGTACGTACGGGGTTATTCCTGGAGACACGGTGTAGCAGAACGCCCCGCCGCGCTTTGCCTTCCTTATCTCTGAATCCACGTGCCTTTCGCTAAAGACTTGCTCTGCCATCGTGCGGAACTTGTCTTCGAAATCACCAAACGTTTCAAGCACTGTGTTTACTGCTTTTCCGTACGTGAACCGCCTTTCGCCGGACGCCTTGGAATTCATGGGAGCATAGAGATCAAAGCGTCTCAGCTTTTTCAGCCCAAGGACTTTTGCCTTTATCCTGAAATATTCCTGGAACAGGCCGGCATTCTTTCTGCAGACCGCAAGCAGTGCTTCCACAGTCGCGTCTTCCAGATTGTTTGCAATATTTCGGACAGATATCGGAGACTTGTAGCCCCGCATGGATATCGCTTCATCACGCCACTGGATCACTACGTTCTGGTATATCTCGCCTAGGACCCCTCTGTTCTTTATGTAGACTTCAAAGAGGGACTTGTAGGCGGCCTCCCTTGTGCTGTAGTCC
>DATBMW010000082.1:0-39210 GCA_036554645.1 Nitrososphaera sp. | reverse complement strand
AGACCTGAATGACAAGAATGCCCGTGTCATTTTGAAGGAATGGGAGTCTAACGCCGACATGCTCGGCCACCAGGTCAAGGTACTGCAGAACGGAAGAACGGTCTGTCAGGGCGTTGCTCGCGGCGTAGCCGATGATGGGTCCCTGATAATTCAATCCGGAAGCAGAGAAGTAAAGATAGCATCGGGCGATATACGAGTCAGGTACTAGCGTACTTGTAGACTATGGCAATATCATTGACATTAGTGCCTGTCCTGCCAGTAACGATGAGTGATCTCAGTTTCCTGAGCGCATTATAGCTGTCATGACCTGCCAGATGAGCATCTAGGTTTACACGCTTGCTTTTAGCAATTCGCGCAGTCTTTTGGGATACAATAGCACCAGCAGCATCAGAGTTGCCATCTATGCCATCTGTGCCCATGAACGCAGCAACTGCAGGGACGCCCTTCATTGCCATCGCGCAGGATAGCGCGGCCTCCTGGTTTCTGCCTCCCCTGCCTTCTTTCTTACGTCCCAGCTTTACAGTCGTTTCACCTCCAAGAACCATTGCCACCGGTGGAAGTGCAGAGTCCGCCATGTGCGAGGCCAGGCGGCCTAGAAAAATACCGAGATCCCTGGCCTCTCCGTCAAAGAGAGATCCGAGATAAACTGCCCTGAGGCCTTTGCGCTGGAGAAAACTAACAACGCTCTTACAGGCGACTGAATTGGTGCCAATAAGCAAATTTTCAACATTACGGAATAGTGGATCACCAAATTTTGGCGTGTCTGGGAATCTGCCACCTGAGCCCCGTACAAGAAAGTCCACGCAAGGATCGCTGGCTTTCGCTACACCATATTTTCTGACTACTGAAACGGCATCACTAAAGGTCGAACTGTCGGGGTAAGTCGGTCCTGAAGCAATGATTGACAGATCATCGTCGATTACGTCTGACAGGATGAGTGAAATAACGCGGCAAGAACTACCAAGATATCTGAGCATCTGGCCCCCTTTGATGGAGGAAAGGTGCTTTCGAACGACATTAATTTCCCGAATATCGGCTCCCGAGCGGAGTAGTTTATTTGTGATATTCTGCTTGTCCACGAGGCGCAGGCCGGGGGCGGGAAACGGCATCAGGGATGAACCGCCGCCAGACAACAGGACGAATACCAAGTCATTCTTCCTCGCTTCCTTCAGCACCCTGATGATTCGCTCGGTGCCCTGAAGGCCAGAGTTGTCAGGGATCGGGTGTGATGCCTCTGTCAATGCAATTAGCGACCTGTTCTTTTTGCTTACTCTTGATGCGTCGCCATAAGGAACGGATATCGAGCCTCCCGCTATCACCCTGCCGAGTATCGTGCAGAGTGCATCAGCCATGCGGGCGGTTGCCTTACCGGCGCCAACCAGGTAGGCATTCTCGAATCCAGAAACGCTAGTTTTCTTGCCATTGATGTCGAGTATTGTCAGTTCGTCCCCAAATCTGACTGCACGCCTGATCAGGACTTGCGGATCTACGCTGTGCAGCCCGTGCTCAAGCGCAGAAAGCACAAGTCCTGATGGCCTGCCGTGAATTCTTGCAAGTTCTGTACGATTCCTTATGGGGTTTCCCAATGGAGCTATCTCAGGCCGCCATGCTTTAGCAAAGTCACAGCTTCACCCTTCAGGCCCTTTTCAAATTCGGACATATCAACCGTGTTAATGGGTTCCATAATGTGACATCCTCGTCTAAAGTCATTCTTCCTTACTTTCTTGCCCGTCGCCTGCCTTAGCTGCTCGATAATGCTTGCCTTTAGGTCGTTTGGGCAAATATCACTACTGTATATCGTTCCCAAGGAGAGCTCCAGCATCTCGTTAAGATGCTGTATGCCTTTTTCCTCATGAAAATGGGGATTCCTCGTTTCAATCTGAAATATCTCTACTCCTTTGTCAATAACCTGTGGATAGCTGGACGGCAACAATCCACCAAACTTTTCAAAAATGTCTATCACTTCGTGGGACTCGATAGAGTATCCACTTGAGTAGTTAAGACATTCGGCCAGTGGCATCGACAAAGCATGCTCGCCAGCATTTCCTGTCTTTATTATGTCAGATTCAAAGCCGGTGATAGTGGCTATTAGCGCGTTCAGACTCTTGTTCGTTATCTCTGAAACGCGCCCCCACTTTGAAAACTGGATGGAATTGTTTCTGACCTTTGGCTTGAAGACCCAGGAAATCCTCACGTTGCAATAGGGCGTGTTGGACATGCCGAATCCCGCGGCAAAAATCTTGACGTACTCGTTTACAGCTCCTGGCACATAGTTGTCACTGTCAATGAACCCAACGTAATCCTTGTTGTACATCTTTGCCATCAGAAGCCCGATTACCATGCCCTCCGCTTTTCCGCTGCGGATTTTGCCCTGTGAATCAAGAATAGAAGTATACCCTATTTTCTTGAGGACATCGGCCAGGCCAGAATCCTGTTGATGAATAACGATCATTCGCTTGTCCATGAAGCGACCAAGTTGCCTTATGGCCTCAGTCTCCATGGCGAACCTGTCAACAGGCGTCCTGGCGCTGTTTGAGACTATTATGACAAGACATTCATTGGGTATTCCGCTAAGGACGCCTTCGAGGAGCTTTAGTTTTTCGTTTTTTATCGGAATGACTATTGCAAGGTCGTGAAGTATGTTAGAGATTTCATCATAATCAAATTTCTTTATCGTCTGGTGGGAAGAAAGGAATCCCTTGGACTTGCCTGAGTCAAGCTCATAGATCCTCTGTACAGCATGAATGCTCACAGAACCGAGCCTTTCGGTGTACCGGGGAAAATCCAGTTTCACATTAGTAAGTACCAGAATGATTATATTAAATAGTTTGGCAATGATCACAAAATCTTGCAACGCCGTACGAGTAACAATTTAATCAAGTCGTTGAAAGCAAAACCAAGTTGCTCCACCGTCTTTGAAAAGGTGAATGCAAAATAGTCAGGACGCTTGACAGCATTCATACCGCGCTCTCCTACGTGAGCGGAAGCCTGCAAAACGTAACTGCGGTTCTGAACGGAAAAAAAGAACGAGGGTTCATGTTCTCACTGTTGAATCCGCCGGTGCCGCTTGGTGGCAATATCATCTCTCTGGACATCTACGTTGACGACGTGCCAATGCAAAAAAAGTCAGTCTTTATCGCCACCCAGGACGACATGGTTAATTCGGCAGCGCTATCGGACACCCGGCCGCTTCCCTTCAAACCGTTTCAGAGCGCGAGGTTCTTGGCAATTAACAATGGCGGCCTGGACGAAAAGAGGAAACACAAGATAGCAATCATGAGCAAGATGGAAGGGTTCGAACAAGTGATCATACCTTTTACTTTCACGGATCGCATACGCCGTCAGGGGAGCACCATATTCGTACATGAGCATGCGCTCGAATCAGAACCGATTTCACCTGGCGAAAATGCAACTATCTTTAAGAATTTTACCACACCTCTCGTTTTGTCGGGCAAAAAGGCATATATCGTATGTTCGGCCCATGGCGGGCTTTCCGCCAACTGGACATGGATGGGCGTACGATACGACAACGGGGGACTGTACGTTCCTCCAGCAAGGGCCTTTGGCAAGATAATCGTCGAGGTCTCGATGGATGACGGCGTCAGAAAAAGACTGCCTAATTTCGTCATCTCTTCCAGACATGAAAATGGCATGCTCGAGACCCGCCACGAGATGGGTGGACTCGAGGTGAGGCGCAGGCTGACTGTGCCGTTTGAAAACAGAGGTTTTATCATGAGCCTAGAGTTGGCGCTGGTCCAGCGACAAGAAGGTCTGATGGTCAGGACCAAAAGAAGTAGGGAAATCCAAAAGCGCAAAATTCACATTCACTTTTTGATTGATGGTAACATTACCAGTTATGGGCTTGCCGCGGTTTCTCAGAACACTAGCGCCAAGTTCGATGCGAGAAATAATTGCCTACGGGTAAGTACGACGGGACAAAAAAGCGTAGGAGTACAATACTTTGGCACTGTAGGTGTCGCTCCAAAATCTATAAGGCCAAGCCGCGTTCTGGCAGACTCGTACGACAATGACATGGAGCTGTCATACGACTTTGAGCTTGAGTTGGGAAAGCCTGCTGTCAAGTTGGCACTGGTGGCGACGGGCAGTTTTTCAAGCCAGGCAAGCTGCCTGAAGGAGTACTGCGAGATGAGGGATAACTACATCAGTTTGTCTGAAGCCACAACAAGGGGTTTCGCCGATTTCTCTTCGTCGACACTGCGTATAGGATCCTCATCTGCGCCCAGACATTCTACAATTTCAAAACTAATCGCCGCCTACGAAAAGACAAAGACCTGTCTTCGATACCTGAAAACAGAGTACGATGGCCTTGGCGAAGGGATCTGCGCGGGCCTGCCACGCTTTCCGAACTATTGGGCAAGAGATACAGGTTGGACCTTGCGAGGATACCTGGCGATAGGCGACTACAAGTTCACAGCATCAACCATTGATAATTTCATCAAACGGCAGGCCAGAAAAACCGGGAATGGTGCGTTTAAGGGAGAACTGCCAATGATAATTAGCGGCAAGTCATTTCTCCATTCAACCACATACGGATCAGCTGACTCGACTTTTCTTTTTCCATGGGCGATACTTCACTACCTGCGGGCAACAGGGGATACTGCATACCTGGAAAAGAGATGGAACGCGATAGTGGACTTGATCGAATATGGCTTCCTCAAGGACCTCGACGGAGATGGCCTGCTAGAAAACGATTTTACCGGGGTCGCGGAGAAGTTGCCAATTCAGGACTCGACTTGGATGGATCATATTGATAGGCGAAAGAGCGCCAACGACATTCAAGCACTTTTCTACGAGAGCCTGATGGTCGGAGGAGAGCTCGCAGTCTTGGCAGGAGACAACGAAAAGGCAAGGAAGTGGAAGGACAAGGCTTCGGCTCTGCAGGAAAAGATCGACTCGGAATATTGGAATCCGGAGACGGGATACTATTACGATACGATAAGAAAGGACGGCTCAAAGGACCCAAAGATCAGACCAAACGCGCTAGTCCTCTTGCTGGCAGATGTAGTCAAGGACAGGAACAAGGCAGAGTCGGTGCTAAACAGGATTGAGCAGCCAGACATGACAACTGGGTGGGGACTTCGGACCTTGAGTGCACAAGACCCGCGCTATCATCCTGCACTGTATCACGATGGAGCTGTCTGGCCTCTTGTAACAGGTTGGGCGGCGCTGAGTGAGTTGAAATACGGCAGGAGGGAACAGGCACTCCACTACCTAGAGTCAATGGCCGATAGGATTCTTGCAGAAAATGGCATGTTTGCTGAAACATACAGGGGTGACCGGCCCGAACCGTTCAATTCGTGCATACTCCAGGCCTGGTCCGCAGGCATGTATGCCTTTGCATTTTGTGAAATGATGCTAGGGATGAAACTGGACATGATAAATAACACCGTCCGGATCGAGCCAATGATCCCCGATTCACTAAAAGACGGGGCTTCGGCACCAATTGACTTTGAGCGGCAGCTTCGCACTGCAAAAGGTGCGACGACACTGCGAACATCTATAGACTTTCACAACGGCAAAATAATGGCATCAATAAGGGGCAAGAACAGGCCGGACATTTCCAGCGGATCGTATTCTGTTGTGGTCTCGACGGTTTAGACTTATGTTTCGTCAGCTAGTTGGCATTCATGCCGGATGAAACCTCCGACTGCCAAAGGCATAAATTATCAGCCAATCGGAACGATCGTGTCAGGTCATGTTCATGCTATACACGCCACAGGATGCAAACAAGGTGCTTCCGGAAATCAGGCAGATGTTTGCAAACGTTGTTGCGCAAAAAAACAGGGCCGTTGCACTTCAGCAAGAGCTGACCCTTATCACAGAGAGAGGTGCCAAGTTTGAGCCCTTTGTGAAGAAAAAGCAGGAACTCAACACCGTCGTTTCAGAGCTCCACAAGGCGATAGAACAACTTGAAGGAAGAGGCGTGGTGATAAAGAGCGTAGACGAAGGATTACTCGACTTTCCGTCAAAGCGCTTCGATGAAGAAGTATGGCTTTGTTGGAAATCAGGCGAAACAGAGATAAAGTTTTGGCATGCAAAAGACGAAGGCTTTACGGGACGCAAGCCGCTTGAAACCACCGGCATTATCGAGCCCTGACCAGGACTGGCCGATCGATTCACAAAACATAGTAAGACCCAGCACATTCTGAGTGACAGTCGTGTTATCCAGCTGGCTTCGTGCAATAAGAGTGCGATTCTTGCTAGCATCGGTGATAGCGGTAAGCAATGGCCTGGCCGTAGCATATTGGAAGCATGGCCAGATTGACATTGCCTATGCCGCCTTGACTTATGCCGGCGTGGTTTGCCTTCATGCAAGCGTGGATCTTCTCAACGACTACTGGGATCACAAGAGAGGGATAGACAATGCAACTACACGAACAAAGTTCAGCGGAGGAACCGGCATCCTGCCCGAAAACGTTCTGACTCCGCGAGCGGTATACGCTGCTGGAATTATCTTTCTGCTCCTGGGGGCCTCGATCGGCACGTATTTCGTCTTTGTCCGCGGAATTACCATAGCGCTAATACTTGGATTTGCAGTTATTGCCATCTATTTTTACTCTACGAGCATTGTAAATGCAGGACTTGGGGAGCTGTTCGTAGCAATCAAGGGGGCGATGATAGTACTCGGCACGTTTTACGTTCAAACAGGAGTCATTGACTCTTCGGCGATATATGTCGGCGCGATCGTGGGAATCCTTTCGGCGACAGTACTGTTTATCAATTCATTTCCTGACTACGAAGCGGATCGGTCAAAGGGCCGCCGGACGCTGGTGATAATACTCGGCAAAAGTGCGGGAACCAGGATCTTTCCTATCCTTATAGTGGCCGCCTACGCATTGATAGTCGCGGGCATATTTCTGGGTTTTACAAAAGTGTACTCTCTGGCAAGCCTTGCATCTTTGCCATTCGCGCTGAACGCGATTCGCTTGCTCAGAAAGAGTCATAGTAACATCGCCACCCTCGAGCCTGCAATGGGCTCAGCTGTCATGTATTCGAGGATAACTGGATTCGTGCTGGCGATCAGCCTAATCTGGTAGAAAATCGCGCCTCTGGCGATTACAATCCTGCGCTTTCGATCAGGTTTATCAATTGGTCGTATTGTTCTATGAACTTTTTGCCCTTGGCAGTAATGGCGATTAGGCCGCTCACTCTGTGTATCATCCCTTTTACTTCAAGCTCGTCAAAGTGGTTCATCATCTTGTCGTACGACAGCCTCGTGAAATGTTGAATATGGGTTGGCCTCGCGACCTCGTTGTGCATGACATCCTCTTCTATCGCACACAGGATATCGTAGAATAGCTGGAGCTTATGCCGCTTTTCTTGCTTCAATCTCCATTTTTCTCCTTGAAGCCACACTATGCATGATATACGCGAACAGCGCAAGACCTGCCAACCTTGCCGCAGCGGACCCGACAAAAGCCATCACGCTATTGTCAAAGTATGCGATGATTAGCGAGTACTGCTCAAGCCACAACAGTGCAAAGGCAGCGGGTACGTACAAGAGTTTGATATTCGCTGCTCTGACTAGGGATACTATCGTAGTTCTGAAAATGAACGCTATCACCGCTACGTTGAATATCCTCATGTAAAAGCTGAGATCGGCAAGACCTGAGTAGTTGAAGTACGGCTCAGCCACCAGCGCCGCCGTGGGCACAATGAACGGAATAGCAACCATCATGAGCGGCAAAGCGGTAACTAGGATGTTTCTTCCCATCAATTGACCCGGGTTGTCGGAGGAATTCTTGTAGTAATATGATAGTGCTATTAGAGCCAGTGCCTCTGACTGCAATGACATTTGAATCCAAAAGAACGCCGGGTGAAGGACTGGATTGGAAATATAGAGAACACTTGCCATTTCGAACAGGAACGAGGCGCCTAGGAACACAAACCCTACGGGTAGACCCAGAAGGTACCCGAACCCTGAGAAAGAGTAGGACTTGAAGAAATACTTGGATATCAAGAGCGACGCCATCACAGAAACTGAGGTGATAGCGACTCCAAGAAAAGGAGCTACCGCTGGATCCAGCAATACATACGGATTCAGAATGTTCGGGTCCAGCAGCGCCATTGTTTTGTACAAATATTTCGTGCACCGAAGAGATAAGGGTTGCTCCCTTCAAGGGAGTGTTCCTGTCAGATGCGTTTATTACGTATCGAGAGTCTCTCTTGACCGCAAGTTGTCATCGTATCAAGTGCTCGAGGGTTTTGCCACCCCGGAGGGAACCTCCAGATACATGCGCAGAGCAGTCTCGGGCGGCAAGCCCGATGCTCATTTTAGGACTTTTGACGGTCTGCACCTGTCGAGCATCGGGATGGGTACCTACCTTGGCGACGTGACCCGGGAAGATGATGTCGCGGTTGAAAATGCCGTCTACCAGTCGATTGCATCCGGGGCGATAAATGTCATTGATACCGCCATCAACTATCGCAGCATGAAGTCAGAGAAGAGCATCGGTCGTGCACTTTTGCGGCTCGCAGATGGCAATACGGTGAGACGCGATGAAGTTTTTGTTGCAACAAAAAATGGATACATCACAAATGATGGTGACTTTCCTGGCGTTGATGTGATGGAATACATGCAAAAGATGTTCATTGCGAACGACATCATAAAGCCAGAGGACATCAGCTCGGGCTATAACGTAATGAACCCGAACTACCTCGGCAAGTGCATAGACAAATCGCTGATGAATTTACACCTTTCAACAATTGATCTGATGTATATCCATAATGCATTTGAAAGCTGGCAGGGGGATGTGTCCAGAGAGGAGTTTATGGAAATGCTGGCCAGGGCATTTGAACTGTATGAAAAATACAGGTCGGACGGAAAGATACGTTACTATGGCATGGCAACATGGACTTGTTTCAGGGTTCCTCAAGATAGTAAAGAGTATCTCTCAATTGAAAAGTGCGTGAAGGTCGCACAGACGGTTGGGGGCAAGGACCATGGGTTCAGGTTCGTCCAGCTGCCCTACAACCTTTCGTACAGCGAGGCACTCTTGCTCAAAAGTCAGTCCGTAGGCTCTGAAGGTAATCTTACGATTCTCGACGCAGCGTCAAAACTTGGCATCGGAGTGTTTACTAGCGTCCCTCTTTTTCAGGGGCGATTGCTTCAGGCGCAGATTCCTGACTATGGAGTGGACGGAAACGTTGCAAAGCTGGTTCAGATAATCCGATCAAGCCCCGCTGTAATTGCTCCCCTTATTGGACAGAAAAAACCGGAGCATGTAGAGGAAAACCTTCAGGTTGCAAACATTCCTCCGCTGAGTCGCGAAGAGTTCGACAATGCGGTTCGAATCCTTACCGGCCAAGCGCCTTAGGTTAGCACGGACTTGCGCTACAACTGTAGCATGGCATCTTCGATGCTTTTTCTGTCTTCTGCGGCAGGAGTCTGATCAAGATATCTTTGAAGATCCTCCTTTGCCGCCTGATTGCTGCCAAGCTGCATTCTGGCTATTGCCCTGTTCTTGTAAATCGGTCCAAAACGTGTTGAATTGATTTGAATGGCTTTGCTGTAGTAGCTCTCGGCAAGCGGGAAGTTGTGCTTTTTCAGATAATGGTTTCCCAGCCCCCTATAGGCAAGGTAGTACTCTGGATTCAGCTGAATCGCCTTCTGGTACAGGGCAATTGTTTCTTCGGATCCTATTTCGTTTGACAAGCCGGCAAGGAGGCACCAGGCCTGCGCGTTATCTGGGTCTATAGAAGTCGCACTTCTAGCCTTTTGAAAAGCAGCTTCCATGTTGCCACGCTGCCGATGACGCTCCGCTTCAAAACAAAGCCTGTTCGAAGTCTTGAAATTCAAGGTTTCGTTCTTCAGCAGGTCCTTCATGTCGGCTGGCAGGATGACGATTGTGGTCATGTCATCCTGTGACCAATCCTTTTCAAACTTGCCTTCGGGAATCGCGCCAACGGTGTCAGGTTCGGGGACATAGGTGAGTATTCTGCGCTCTTCGGTGTCATAACCTGACACCACGGTAGCGTGCTGTACGATGCCCTGAATGCCAGGCATTATTACTATTGGAGGTATGCCTTGGTCGATTCTTTTCTTGAGATCCTTTATCGAACCTTTGTAGACATACGATACAAAGCCATGCTTCTCTGCAAGTTCTATGCCGTCGATTAGAATCGTGCCTTTTTGGATCGACGCAAGACCTCTTGCCGCGGTGGACGCGATATCCTCTCCCCAATATTTGGCTATCACGTTTATCACCAGCGGAAGATCCACGCTCTCCTCCTCCTTTCCTACCAGAGGAAGTGTAATGAAATGTTCCTGAGCCTGAGATCCCAAAACCAAGGCTGCTTGCAGAGTGAGCAAATAAAATCCTTGTCGTCAAAGGGTTGAAAAAGCCTTGAGCACGGCAATCCCATCCGGCCCACTCTTTTCCGGGTGGAACTGAGTGCCAAAGATCTTTTTACTTTCATGGGAAAAAAGCTCATGTGCACAGTCCTCGGAGCTGGCCTGCGACCTGAAATGCGCCGGCAGCCTGGCAACACAGTACCGGTGACTTTCGTAGACTCGCAACTCCCGCGACTCACCCGTAAGATCGCTTCGTTCTCTTACTGCCAACGTGAAATGACCCTGTACGTGGGAAGGCATTTTTCGCAGCGAACCGCCCAGGGTGAGCGCGATTATCTCGGCCCCGTAGCAAATCCCCAAAAGGGGTTTTTCATTTTCATGGCAATATCTTACGATCCGCGAGTTAGCCGCGTTAATCTCCTTGCTGTTCTTTCGCCTGCCTGAGAGTATCACCTTATCACAGCCCTCCAAGTCCTCCTGTGCTACTTCAGAATACTTTCTATACAAATGCCCGATGCCCAATCCATCAAGGCATTCCCTTATGTCAGGAGTATATGGTGAAAGATTGTCCACCACTAGAACGGTAAGCAGGAGTTATCATCCGACCTCTATGGCAATATAATGATTCTCGACTATGCCGTTGACTTCGACTAGGAATCCGAAATTGATCCTTGTCTCGTCCTGCCATTCAAAGACACGCATAGGCTGCCCAGCTCCAAAGTCTCTGACAAAGCCTTGAACAAGGGCTTCGGCTGCGGCATAATCGGATTCGATTTCATAAGTCGCTTCCACCTCTCGAAATGCCAGCGGTGCCGAGATCGCAGTTGGCTTTACGACAGTCAGGCCCAAATCTGCAAAGACCTTTTCGATTTTCTGAATGCGGGTCTCTTTGTCGAGGCTCCCAGTCTGGTTTCCAGTCGAGGGCTGGTCATCTGTGACTACTCCAGACAACTTTAGCAGATAATCTCTAAAGGCGTCCACAGGATTATCCCCGAGCCCTACGTAGTAAGTGCCTGTGACCGATGCGCCACCGACGGCGGCAATCGTGCCTGTCTGTGAAACTACTCCGCCCCCGGTATTTGAAGTGTAGACCGGAACGAAATACACCTCGTGATCTCCAATCCTGTAGAGTATGTACTCGCCCGTTCTAGGGTTATTCAGCAGGGTTTTCAAGCTCTTGTAATCCTTGTCCCTGTCGAGGGAATCCTTTGCGCCTGTCGGTCCGAGCAGCTTTACTTGCGAATCGCCAGGCACCGAAAAGAAGGTCATTTCTCCCAGACCATCTAGGTCGTTTCTTACGATCATGTACCCAACAAGGTTCTTTGGCTGTGAACCGCTGAGCTCAAGGGATTGAAAACCGACGAACGCCGGATCGTCGAAACCAGGTGGCTTTGTTGTTATATAGTAGGGCGGTATCGGCTTTGTAGTATCATCTTCTGGTATGCTATAGAACTGTCTGGCTTCGATGAACGTCTTTGGATCTGTCACGTGGTAAGTATTGAATTTGGAAATGGTCCAGATGAACATCTCCTCCGGGTACTTTACCTGCTCGCTGAGCCACTCAGGTACCTGATCGGTGGCTCCCAAACTCCTGTACCGCTCGAGCATGATCTTTGAAAAATAGTCATCCCCTGTTACAATTATCCGCGTGTCGCCATTGTACGTGTCTATTATGGCATAACCCACCAACTTCAACATGAAATTAGAGCTCCATGGCACATGTGAAGTGTCGAGCGCGGCCACCAGCGGCATGAGCCAGTAGGTGTTTTCGCCGTCGGTAACCGGATTGATGTCAATGGGCTTGAACTGGGGATTCGAAGAGCTGCCGAATCCGAAGTCATAAACAAAATAAGGATAGAGCAATTCCATGCGTTCGTGCACGTCTTTGTATCGCATCACATGGATAGGTGTGCTTGGGGATGACAGCATAAAGTTGGGCTCAAACATCCAGCTGAGTGGTGGCCAGACATCCACGCCGCCCGTCCCGTTGTAAAAGAACTGGTCTACTTCCCTGCTTTCAGTTCGTCCGAGCGGGTATGCAGACCAGACCTTGTCAAAAAGCCCCGTTTCATCGCTTTCGCCGTAGTAAATCCTTCGCTGCTCAAAGAATTGGGCTTCATCGACGATGTTGCCAGTGTCGGCTTCTAGCATCTTCATGCCGGGGTTGGCGTGAGTATAGATCAGGTGCTCGCTGAACCACTTGTCTGTCTGAGCCACATTCTGGGGTAAATTGGGCGTCGTAGTGCCGGTCCAGTACATCGTCCCTCCAAATCTCAGGATATCGGTATCCACATAATGCAGATCGTTGCGCTGTCCAAGCTCTGGCGTGAGTTTTGAGCGAGCGGCAACTTGATCCCAAAGCCTGATATTTGTCAGAGTTTCTCTATTTTCGTCAACAATAGCCTGAACCGTTGACGGTGTAACCGAGGGTGTCACTATGTCGTAGTTGACTATTCCGATCCGCTCAAGGTCGTGCATATACCGGTTGACGGCTATTTCTTGCGCGGTATATGGTCCGCGCCATTCAATTTTCTGTGCGTCGGCTATGCTATTGTTGATAGCCATTACAGACACCGTTAAAACCACGACCACCACGGCAGTAAGGAGTCGCGAATACATGTGCCTTTTAGTTGGATATATTATTACCTTGGCCCTTCTTCTGTCGAGCAACCCATACGCGATAAACGCCGACCCAAGAGCAATAGTTCCTGCGATAGCGTAGCGCGTGTTGTAGTCTATGGCAAAGCTGAAAAACAGGTTGAATCCCAGCCAGAGAATTGTCACACCGACGATGATCTCTATGGTAGAAATGTATGATAGAAAGCGAGGCTTTGCTTCCCGTGCGTCAATCATGTACTGAGAAATAATGCTGACGGTTCCAGATGCGCCGACGTAGAGCAGCAGTCGCAAGCTAGTCGCGGCCAGAAGGGACGGGATCAGGAGAGTCAGAGCTGGAAACATTGGGACCACGGTTTCCTGGGCAAAGGTTCCATCCATGGGCACTTCCGCGAAGGGGATGATGAAGATGCTGCCAATCGACCTAAGGCCAATGTCATTTCCCTGTGCCAAGTGCTCGACTGTCATACCGAATATCAGATTGCTGAACAAGGGCGCAAATAAAATGACCTTCATGGCCTGCCAAAGCGCAAAGCTCAGTCCGCTCATTTTAAAGTCAGAATATCTTGTCATCTTTGTCTGATCATACTCACTTCGCTTCAGGAACCTAATGGCCGTCTTGATGCCATACCATGTAATAGAGTGTCTAGAAGCAAAATTGACCCTAACGAGGACAATAGCTGCCAGGATAATCCCAGAGAGCGCCGAATAGTAAAGCGGCTTTGTGAAAACTTCGCCAAATTCAGACACGTTCATCAAAAGGTTTACGGATTGGTTGCTTATGACGGCAAAGATGATCACACTGAGCGCGGCAAAGATAGCAATGCGCGCGATTCTGCCAATGTCCGCACGAGGTGACCTGTCCTCATTGTACGTGTCCCACAAGCGCACAAAGTATGGTGAAAGACCCTTTAATGTGTTTATTAGATCAGACTCTAAAGCAGTTAGCAGCTAGAGGTGTGAGTATTCGTTGGACATGGCCCGCGTGCTGGCGAAAAACGTGTCCTTCGATTCTGAGATGAACGGCAATATCTTTTCTTCAATGACTTTCATGCAATCCCCTCCGACATCAAGTGATACCAGTAGGTACATACTACGAAACTCTTCGTTGGCATGATTTATTGGAATGGTCGATCGGATCAATCTTTCATAAACGGCAATAGCGTACCTGTGTTCACCCACCTGTGGCCTGAACTCTCCCCTCGATCTCGCGCGAAATACCGTCTGAAGAGCGTATCTTTCGGTCTGGGCCTTGTCTATCAGAGGGACCAGTCCGCCCCTGTATGACGACGCAAGTAGTTTGCCAGCATAGTCAGCTACTCCAGCAAACCTGATCGTATGATGCAGAGATAGAATTCGCTGGCAGAATGTCTCCAAGTATTCCGAGCCCCGCTCCAAACGAAGTTGTGCCCCCCAACATGCTTCGTGGTCGCATGTTTTTCTATGTTTCCGTCATGCTTGCGGGATATCGCTCATTGATTCCGGATTATGTGCGCTTTACGCTGCTTCTGCCAGGCCCTTGCAGACCAGATAGACAGCGGCAAAGGCAGGCAATTCTGCAGATTCCTTTGAAATATTGTATGCCTTTCCCCTGAGTTTGATTTTTACAGGAGACTTTACTCTGACAATTGTCTTGCTGTCTCCAAGCAGACACGCATCAACAAATGGATCGAAGGAGGCCAGGTCCGAACATTTTGTCTTCGCCAGGCCGCTCTTGCTATTCAGAGTACCCGGCATTCGAAAGATCCTGTGGATGTCGGTAGTGACCTGGGGGTCTATTTTCGCTCCCTTTGCCTTCGTCTTTCTGTCGAGCTCCAACTTGAAAGCTGAGTAGCCGCCCGCATGGTCAACAATGTTGCGAAGCTTGATGATCGAGGTACCGCCGATGCCCAGCTCATCGGCCATTCTGCTTCTCCACCCGTATTCAATTCCACCCCGGGGGAATTTAATGAAGGACGTGCTGCTGCCGTCACCTTTTCTAACTCCCAGGCTTTCTGCCATCAGTCCTGTTCCGCGAACGTAGCCAACCAGGTCAGAGCGGGCGGCCGGGTCAAGAGGCACATAATCTTCATCACTGATGTGGACATGAAAGCCGTTGTTGCCGGAAAAATATATTCCAATGCTGTCAGTTCCCATCCCGAGATCATTTCTCAGAAAATCTACCAGTTTCACTACTTCTTTTTTCGCACCCTCAACACACTTGCTGCAAGGAATCGAAATGGATTCATACTTGCTGCCGCCGCAGGACTGACAGCAATACCGCCCGTTCTGCTCTGTCCCGGGACTAGGCGTACCGCAGGTTGAGCAAAGGAGATAGGAATGAGAAGGGACACAGGGCAGGTCAAGGTCCTTGCCGTCGATATCAAATATCATGTCTGCCCCGGTCCACTCCTTATCTTGCATCGGGCTGGTTGGAAATCGATAGTACGCGTTTGAGCAGTACACGTCTGAAGGAACCTCCCTGACAAGAGTGGCGACAAGCTCCGCCGTACTTCGGAATGAAAGATGTCGGACCATGCCTGGCTGGCCAAAATGGCTGTACCCGAATTCGCGCTGCTCAATCCTTTTCGGTTCTTCCAGAGCTGCGGAATTGAAGTAATATTCCTTAAAAGCCGCTCTCAGTAGCGCAGCGGTCTTTGTCAGGCTTCCGTTATCGATCAACTGCTATTTCCTTTTCCTTCCAAACTGGATTGGATTGACAATTCCGGCGCATTCCTGGGTTGCAAAGCACAAGTTTTCATTGCGGAGCTTTTCGCACGAAGGGACGGAATACTTTGTTCGGCCACCCTTTATTCCTGCAAGATGCTCGACCTGATAGCGGGTGATCTTCTCGTTAAAGTCTGGGGCATTCTGAAACATTGCAACTATTTCGTCAACCGGCTTGCCTACTGCGAGCATGTAGGTGGCCAGCATCAGCCGGGCCGAGTGAGGCAAATTTTCACCTTTGTCCATGACGTCGATAGCGTGCTTTACGCAGGGCGGCAGGTCAGTTGCCGACAGGACACGATATTCGTATCGGGGCGCGAATCTTGCTCTCAGCTCCTCTGAACGGTCCCTAATCGCCTTGGGCAGAGTGGGCAGGGCCATTGCCCTCACCTTTTCATGGATCAGTATAGAAAGCTCGTTTCGCACAAGCCTCACCGTTTCGTCTGCATCGAGATAGACGAACCCGTTGCTAACCAGCCTGTTGATGAGCTTCCACTCCTGCTCGTGAAAATGCGATGACCTTGCCAGATAGTCTGTCACCTTCACCTTGAAGAGCCGCGTGTCACTTTCTGCCATCTCGACCTTTAGCGAAAACAGGTCATCGAACATCTTCGTGAAAAGTGAGCGCTTTAGGGGCTCACTCTGTTTTCTAAGGTCGTCAGTCAGGAACTTTTCGGCGCGTCTTGCCTCCGCAAGCGCATATTTCTTTAGAACCGGCTCAAGAGCGATAGCCTTTACCATTATCAAAGATACTATGAAGGTCAGGATTTCGACTTCATATTTGTCCAGGCCGGCGTAAACGTCGCCTGCAACTCCTACTTCTATGCGCTGGGCGGCCCTATCTATCACGTCCTTCATGTCTGGCCTTCCAAGCTCGTCCCAGCCAAAGCCGGACTTGCGCATATACTCACCGGCTTCATTGAGGAATGGATACTTTGCCAGGTCGCCTGTACCCATTTTTATGGAAGACAACAGTGGTTAGCTTAGCTCTCACTGCAATAAAAATACAGTTGGAAGGTCTGCCAACAAGCTATAAAACAAACACCGACTCCCCGCTACGGTATGGCCTCGGTGAAAGTCGGATTCCATGTCTCGATAGCAGGAGGAATCTCTAATGCAGTAGATAATGCGACAAAGATTGGCTGCACTGCTTTTCAGATATTCAGTCGAAATCCTCGAGGATGGACGGCTAAGCCGCTGGATCCAAAGGACGTTGAATCTTTCAAGAACAAACTTGCCGATAGCAGGATTCAGCAAGATTCAGTTATTGTCCACATGCCATACCTTCCAAACCTCTCAGGATCTGGTGAGTCCTACGAAAAGTCCGTAGAAACTCTGGCTGGTGAGATTACTAGATGCAGCACTCTGGGAATATCCAATCTCGTTATCCACCTGGGAAGCCACATGGGACGAGGGAGAGACGCCGGAATCTCGCAGATCGTTGAGGGTATCAAGAGGGCCAGGCATCAGGCCAGAAACTCCGAACTCTCTCATCCAGTGAGAATACTTTTAGAAAACAGCGCGGGCCAAAAAAACTGGGTGGGGAGCACATTTGCGGAGCTACGCCTCATACTTGACTCCCTGCTAGATTCGGAACGATATGGGGTCTGTCTTGACACCTGTCACCTGTTCGCCTCGGGGCACGACCTTCGAACAAAGCATTCGGTAGACGAAACACTCGCCGACTTTGACAGTTTGGTGGGTTTCGACCGACTTGCGTTTATTCACCTCAACGACTCGGTAGGCGGCCTGAACTCCGGGCTGGACAGGCATGACCACATAGGGCTAGGATCGATTGGCAAGACAGGTTTGGCTGCATTTCTCAACCACAATGCCGTCAGAAAGCTTCCCAAGATAATGGAGACGCCTATGGACGCAAGACGGGGAGATGAAGAGAACATGCGAATCGTCCTCGGAATGGTCAAGTGACGAATTGCTTATTTTGGCTCGTGGGATTCCACCTTTGTCGAGCTATGATAGTATGTCACGATTAGAACGTCGCCTACCGAATAGGGGCATTGCTTGATCTCTTTTGGCTGCCTATCGGATGGTTCTACGACGCATATGTCCGCCTGCTTTATCGAGACGACAACCTCTTCGGTTATCGCCTTTCGAGTAATCAGTTGTGCAAGCGGAAAGCCCTGTATCATCTGTATAAGCATGAAAGCCCCGAGAAAGGCCAGTCCAAAGAGGATGGCCAGCTTTTTCGTTGACATCCTGGCCAGCTCTGAAGAGTCGTCGGAGCCATAGGACATGTGAGAACTTTCCAACCATTTCTAAAAAACCTATGGTCTCGTGATAGAGTCCGCTTAGTCTGAGCTTTAATCTGAATTCTCTATCTTATGTGATGCGCCGATTCCAACGCATCCTCAATAGCTTCTTGCTGCTCTAGCCAGTCATCAAAATAGGCCAGAAGGAGGTGCGACGCCAGCTCGTCCTTCGTATGGTCTACCTTGAGGTGGACCGGCAAATAGTCTGGAGCAAAGAACAGATTGCAAATGTAGCAGAACGGGTTTCGTTCGTGCTCCGTCAGCAGCATGGCTCACCTACAGGGAATGTAAATATAAAATCTCCTAAATCGACCATGAGATTGACTACAAGCGCGACAGGCAATGATTTCTCTCCAATTCGTTACAACTTCGAATATTTGTATATCGGTATGTCCTAATCAAGACAACTTGCAAGACCAAGTCCGGCTTCATGTCAACCGGAGTACATCGACCTGTTTATATCGCAAGAATTTCCGAGGTTGAAAACACAAGCTTGCAAAAACTTGTCAAAATAGAACGAGATAGTTCAGCTAACTGTTGGTCTTAACATTTAAGTTATAAGTAGGGGAAAAACCTGTCCTTACATATGGTCTTTGGTAGGGATGTAAGGCTTGGCAGGATACTGAAGGATGGCAAGATGGTATGCATTCCGATGGATCACGGCATCAGCAACGGCCCTATCAAAGGACTGGAGGATGTGCATGGCATGATCTACCAGTGCGCGCCTGCCGGACTGACATGCGTGCTTGTAAACAAGGGCATAATCAAGAGCATGCCGAGGCCGCCGGAAATCGGCCTCATCGCTCACTTTTCGGGCAGTACTTCGCTAGGCCCGGCCCCCAACAGAAAGATGCTAATGGGCGGTGTTGAAGAAGCGATCCGGCTCGGGGCAGATGCTGTGTCGCTTCATATCAACATCGGCGCAAAGGAAGAGCCAGAGATGCTGCAAAAGTTAGGCATGATATCAGACAAGTGCGATGAATGGAGCGTCCCGCTCGTAGCAATGATGTACCCCCGCGGAGAGAACATCAAGAACCCGCACGATCCGGAGATAGTCGCCCATGCCGCCAGGGTTGGCGCGGAGGCAGGGGCGGACATTGTCAAGGCAGTGTATACAGGTGATCCAGATTCTTTTCGAAAAGTTGTGAAGAGCTGTCCGGTTCCCATTGTCATAGCGGGAGGCCCAAAGGGCGAGACAGACAGAGACATTCTTGAAATGTGTTCAGGCGCCATGGCTGCAGGCGCGAAAGGAGTGACGTTTGGACGTAATATCTTCCAGCACAAAAACCCGCCTGCCATGGTCTCTGCCCTGAATAAAATAATAATTCAAGGCAAGACGGTGAAAGAGGCTCTGAAGGATCTTGGCTGATCCGCCTGCAAGAGGAAAGGACCTCATAGTCAGGCCTACAGTGCCAAAGTCCGCTCTGCCGGGTTTCATTTCAAAGCTAAAGGCGCAGGGGATTTCAACTCTGAATATAGACCCTAAATCCGTCGAGGGAAAAGGTGTTCGAACGCTATACGAATCCCCCGATGCTGACATGATAATATGCAAGAGCCTGGACCAGCTGCGCTCATCACGGTCATCCGGAAAGAGCCTCGGTTTCTTTAAAAAAGTCCTTGGCAACGCGGACGTTAACGAGATCGAAAAAGCCTCGCAGGCCGGCGCTGAATTTATCATAGTTGACGCGTCTGACTGGAAGATAATTCCACTTGAGAATATCATTGCCAAGCTGCACAAATCAAAGACCAAAGTCTATACCACGGCCAAGAGCGCCCGTGAGGTGACGACCATGTTCTCTGTTCTCGAGCTGGGTGTGGATGGAGTCATCCTTTCAGCCGATAACGCAGACGAAGTGGAGAAGGTCAGCCAGCACCTTTCGACCATAAAGTTCCCAATTCAGGTTGCAAAGATAATAGAGGTGAAAGACGTTGGAGCCGGGGAGCGCGTATGTGTGGATACTGCATCGATGATGAGTATGGGAGAAGGCATGCTTGTCGGCAGCAGATCAAACTTTATGCTCCTAGTTCACAACGAATCTGTTGGTTCTTCCTTTACTTCCCCCCGGCCGTTCAGGGTCAACGCCGGCGCGGTCTATTGCTATACCATAGCGCCTGACGGCAATACCCGATATCTTTCCGAAATAGAATCTGGAAGCGAGGTCTGGATAGTGAACAAGGAAGGTCTCGCAAGGCGGGCCGTCGTGGGAAGATCAAAGATTGAAACCCGCCCGCTCAGGTTAATTCGCGCCGAAATCGAAGGACATGCAGGCACCGTCATACTGCAAAACGCCGAGACAATCAGGCTGATCGACCGGAGCGGCAAGCTGGTATCTGTTACTGACATCAAGGTGGGTGACCAGGTGCTGGGATATGCCAAGCCTGCGACTGGACGCCACTTTGGAATGGAAGTTGACGAGTACATCGTCGAAAAGTAGCGGCAAATAAATTTTCTTTATCAGCTGGTTCATTACTTTAGAGTATCTCTGATATGGACGCAATAAACGAGCATGCACGAAAACAATGCTCGCCCGCCAAGAGCTGAAAAACCACCTCTTTGTGGGAAACTGCAGAGACATCCTTCAAAAATTGCCAGCCAATTCGGTACAGCTCACCATTACCTCGCCACCCTATCGCAACGCTATCGACTATGACATGCATGCTTCAGGAAAAGGAGGGTATTACAGGGGCAAACTCAATCTCGATACCGCCGACTATCTGGACGACATGGAGGACATTTTCAGTGAGAGGGTCTACAGGGTAACCAAGGACGGCGGTTACTGCTGCATAGTAATTGCCAACGAAGTGGTAAGCGGAACCATAATGCCTCTTCCGCACATGCTGCTATCGCGGCTGGTGCAGCCCATCGGAAAGTGGCAGCTGCACGAGGAAATAATCTGGCACAAGGTCACAGGCGGAACCAATCGCTACGGTTCATTTGTAATTAACCCGTACCCGAAATACTACAGGGCAAACATAATGCACGAGTTTATTCTCATTTTGAGGAAGGGTGATGTCAACACCGGCAGAGTCAGGCGCAAGGAAACACTTCCGGCGACGCATGAGGAATGGACCAAAGAGATTGCCAATTCTGTATGGCACATTGCTCCTGTGCCTCCAGGGTACATTGACCATCCATGTCCATTTCCAGAAGAAATCCCTTACAGGCTAATGAAACTATATTCCTATGAGGATGACGTTGTCCTCGATCCGTTCAACGGAAGCGGGCAGACAACCAAGGTGGCGCATCACTTTGGACGCCGATACATCGGAATTGACCTGGTAAGGGAATATGTAGAACTGGCCAAACTTCGAATCGCCCGCGAGCCGCTTCACATACGCAACGAAGCCCTGATAGCAAACTGGAAAAAAATTCCTTCGCATTGCAAGAACATCGAGTAGCCGTTCTTATTCAAAAGCCGGGCTGATTAGGTCGGCCTGGTGTTTCGCTCTTTTAGCAGCCGGCCCAGAGCCTTCTGCCTTATCGCAGCTTCCACATACTGGGCGTCGCAAGTGGCGCAGACGAGATAGATAGCAGCGCTGTCCTGGCTGGGTGTAACGACTTTCTCCCAGTGCAGTTCTTCTGTGCCTTTCGAGCAAATAGTGCACGCGACTTTGTCTTCCAAGATAGACCCGCTTGCACCCGTATATATCGCATACATTTCGTATCCGTCCTGTTGAAGGGGATCCCACTGCTTCGAGAACGCATCAAGGATGACACCATCAAGGCCAAGAGTGCGCAATCGCGAAAGATGTTCGTCCTTCGAAGTCATGAGTCAGCCTCTAGAGGACTAATGGGATTAATAATCTGTAAGCATGTGTCGTTAATTGTGACATACACTATCTTAACAGTTTTATTTTGTCAGAGACAATCAAAATGCAGCCACAAAAAAAGAAGGTTGTGGTATTGATGGCTGTATCGCTTGGCATCATTGGACTTGCTTCTCTTATCCCTACCGTGATAATACCGAGTTTCTTTAGCGTCTCAAATGCGAGCAATTGCGCGTCATCGCTTGGATGCTCGCAGGATACGTTCAGTAGATGTGGCGCTTACGAGTCGTCCGGAAACTCTACTTCGCTTATCGACTCTATGGGCAGGGGGATGAAAGGAATGATGTGTATGCTGGGACTGGACCGGAGCACAGAACTCGTCCTCTTTTACTCTTCTGATTCGATTCCTGTCACGCTTAATAAGGCGTGACTTCCTATAAGGATAATCGCATGTCAGCAGCATCAGGTTCCAAACAACCCAAACAGCAAAGACAACACCACTGCGGCGTCTGCGGCAGGGATTTTGATACTGCAGAATCGCTGGAGGCCCATAAGAGAATGGAACACGGAAAGCACAGTTCTCCGCCCGCAGGTGTTGGATAAAAAATTAATTTGACCGGCGCATTATGACTGGCGCTTTGGTCGCCAAGATTTGCGCCTCGATTGCTGTGAAAGATGCCGAACTGCTAAAGGAACATGCGCGCAGGGCAATCTCTGCCGGCGCGGATTTTGTCGAGATTAGGTTTGATTCAATCAGGCCAGAGGCGATGCTAGCAGCCATAGAGGCGACGCGCGAGTTTAAAGACAGGGCCATTTTCACACTGCGATCCAGTTCCCAGGGAGGCAGCTATGCAGGAAGCGAGCAGGAGCGGATAGACTGGCTCCGCAGGCTGGCAGAACTGCGGCCGATGCTACTTGACGTCGAACTGGACACGCTCAAGAACAATGATGATCTGGCAGACTTTCTCGAGAACAGCAAGACTGCAGTCCTCGTGTCATGGCACGATTTTCAGAGAACTCCACCTATAGAAGAAATTGCCGATGTACTTGCCGAGATGAGGGTCTACGGCAACTATGTAAAGGTGGTAACCATGGCGCAGAAGGTCGAAGATTCCCTGCGATTGCTTGACATCTATCAGGACACACTGGGACTCTATCCAGTGATATTTGCGATGGGTGAGGCCGGTGTGGTGTCCAGAGTATTGTGTACCATAGTTGGGAACGCGCCGTTTACTTATGCGAGCCTGGACGGTGCCGTAGCTCCTGGACAGCTTACGGTCGCGCAGATGCGAAAGTTATATGATAGGATGGCTGCAAATCGCCCCTGATGCAAAGCTCGGTAAAGACGTACTGCATAATAGGCGACCCGATAGATCATTCTCTGTCACCGAGCATGCAAAACGCCGCGTTTCTGGCTTTGGGCCTGAACTGCACCTACATCGCCTTCAAGGTGACTGCGGGCGAGCTCAAAGAGTCCGTCGAATCTCTGCGTACGATAAAAATATCTGGCTTTAACGTGACTGTACCACACAAGGTAGCGGTCATGAAATACCTGGACGAGCTGGATTTGACCGCGAAAAGAGCCGGCGCCGTGAACACCGTTAACAACATCGAGGGGATCTTTAAGGGATACAACACAGACATCGCCGGCTTTATCGAGCCGCTTCACAGGCGCGCGATAGACCTGGGCGGAATGCAGGTCCTGCTTTTGGGCGCGGGAGGAGCCGCCAGGGCAGTTGTCGCAGCCCTTGCGGAAGAGCGAGTTGAAAAGCTGGTCATTGCCAACCGGGACTTGGCAAGGGCGACAGAGCTCTCCAGCATGGCGGCAAATCTGGGTTTGAACTGCGAACCTATAGCGCTTGACGACGCACCCCGTTTTTCGGCAGAATCCGACTTGATAGTTAACGCGACTTCAATCGGGATGAACGGTGAGGCCAGCCCCATCGACCAGGAACATATCAAGAAGGGGAGCATCGTTTACGACATCGTATATCGTCCGATAACTACCGATCTTTTGGAAAACGCCAGGCACGCCCAGGCGGTAGTTGTTTACGGCTACGAAATGCTTGTGGAGCAGGGGGCCAGGGCTTTTGAAATATGGACTGGAATACCTGCTCCCCGGGATGCGATGAAAAAGAGCCTGCTTGGGTCATTTGGTGAGCCCGCGTGATGGCGAAAAGAACGCGAGCCACGATGCACGGAGCGATCTCGATCGTAAACGCGATAGCCACAGGTAACGGGTCATCACTTGGTATTTCGCTCCGGGTCACCGCAGAGGCAGAACTAGGAGCTGGTCGGGGAGTGCGCTTCCTTACGGGCAAAAGCGATGACAAGCTCGTCAGTAACATCGTACATAACATCATGCCAAAGGAGATCATTGACAGTAACATGATATCGGTACGGGTCAGGTCCGAGATCCCTATCGGCTACGGACTAAAGAGCTCCAGCGCCGTTTCAAATGCGGTGGCCCTTGCGTGCGCCAGGCTGGCAAAAGAAGAGGTGGATGATTATGCCGTTCTTGATGCTGCCGTGAGGGCTTCGCTTGACGCCAAGGTGTCGATCACGGGCGCCTACGACGATGCAACCGCATGCTACTTTGGTGGATTCACTGTGACTGACAACTATGCCCGAAAACTGATCAAAAGAGAGGATGCCCCGGGGAACATCTGGGCCATCATCTTTCTGCCCCGAAACATCCCGAGGGGAGACGTGAGCAAGCTGAGCGCGCTCTCGGACCTCTTTAGTGACGCGTTTCACCTTGCCGAAGCGGGGGAGTACTGGAAAGCGATGAAGCTTAACGGAGTGCTCGCAGCGGCGGCGCTGTCAGCGCGTTACCGGCCTATCATGGCTGCAATCGACCACGGAGCACTTTCTGCTGGAATATCAGGCAACGGGCCATCAGTTGCCGCGGTGGCCTACGAAGACGAAGTAGAAGAGATTAAATCGGCGCTCTCGAAATTTGAAGGAAGAATTATTGTTTCGCGAATCAATAACCAGAAGGCAAGCGTGGAGGCATCGTAGAGCGGCATGGTCAGCATCCTGGTGAGGCGTTCAAGGATTGGTGGCAGCGTCAGATGCCCCTCAAGCAAGAGCTACAGCCACAGGGCCATAGCCATTGCCTCCCTTTCACCATCAAAGCAGAAATCGACCATAACCAATGCTCTGCTCGCTCGTGACACGCTGGCTACGCTGGCAGGATGCCAGGCCCTTGGAGCGGAAATAAGCCATGAAAAGACGACGGTGCAGGTACGGGGCAAACAGGCATTTGATCCGCCGGAAAATGTTGTAAACGCGGAAAATTCTGGCACGACGATAAGGATAATGACTGCCATGTCCGCGCTGGTCAGGTCAGGCTACACCGTGCTGACAGGAGACGAGAGCCTGCGCAGGCGCCCCATGCAGCCAATGCTTGACGCACTATCACAACTTGGAGTTCAGGCATACTCGACGCAAATGAACGGTACTCCTCCGTTGGTGGTGAAAGGTGGCGGAATTCCGGGTGGAAGCGCGCTGGTCGACGGAAGCGTTTCGAGCCAGTTCGTCTCCGGGCTTCTGATCGCCGGCGTATATGCGAATTCAGAAGTCACGATAGAGATCAAAGGGGACCTTGTATCAAAGCCGTACGTTGAAGCGACTCTTGCTACCATGAAGCATTTTGGGGTAAAAGTCGATCACACAGAGGACATGCTAGAGTACCGCGTGGCAGGCGCCCAATACAGAGCAGCCAAGTTCGACGTCCCTAGCGACTTTTCTACTGCCGCCCTGGTGCTTGCAGCAGGGGCATTGGTCGGGGACAAACTGAAGGTGAAGGGCCTTGATTTCTATTTGCCCCAAGGAGATTCGCAGATAGTAGAGATATTGAAGCAAATGGGATGCAAGGTAAGGATAGACAAGGCCGGGGGCGAAGTGACCGTTTACGGAACTGATTTACTTGAAGGCGGCGACTTTAATCTGGCGGATACCCCTGACCTCCTCCCAGTCGTTTCCGTACTGGCTCTCAAGTCAAAGGCGCCCGTGACCATTACGGGCGTCGCGCACGCAAGGGTAAAAGAAACCGACAGGGTGGCCAACATCGCTTCAGAGCTGGTAAAGTTTGGCGCTCGAATAAAAGAGTTCCATGACGGACTCAGGATAACTGCACCAAAAACCCTGAAGAGCGCCTCGCTTGAGGCATACAACGATCATCGGCTCTTCATGGCATTCACCATCGCAGCAATGCTGACAGAAAAGTCAGTAGTCGCCGGAGCAGAGTCCGTCGATGTTTCATACCCGAATTTTGTTTCAGACATGAAAAGGCTGGGGGCCAGACTGTCTCCGGCGCCAGACAGGGAATGAATGTGTTCCAAAAAGCCAATATATAGAACGGGGCAAAACAAACCTCGACAGGCATTCAATGACAGGTGGAAATACTATAGGCGAACGTTTTGTCGCGATGAGCTTTGGAGAGAGTCATGGGAGATGCGTGGGCATCGTCGTTGATGGATGCCCGGCAGGGATGCCCCTGAGCGAATCAGACATCCAGGGGCAGCTCGACCTCAGAAAGCCCGGCCAGTCAGTTGTTACGACGCAGAGAAAGGAAGAGGACAAGGTTGAAATCCTTTCGGGCGTTTTTAATAACCGGACTACCGGCGCTCCCATATGCATGCTCATATGGAACAAGGATTCGGATTCCAGACCCTATGAATTGCTAAAGGATATTCCGCGTCCAGGTCATGCTGACTATCCGGCGGCAGTAAAATATGGAGGGTTTGCAGATTACCGGGGCAGCGGGAGGTTTTCCGGAAGGCTTACGGCCACGATGGTAATGGCCGGCGCAGTCGCGCAAAAGTTGCTCCAGACAGTCCTGGGGATACAGACCGTTGCCTACACAACGGAAATTGGCGGTATCAGGGCAGCAAACATTACGAGCGCAAACATTGCCAAAAGATACGAAAATGAAGTGAGGTGCCCCGATCCCAAGGCAGCGGAGAAAATGAAAGAAGCAATAATGGAGGCCAGAAGGGACGGCGATTCACTCGGAGGCGTGATCGAATGTTCAAGTTCCGGGCTCCCGGTTGGACTTGGCGAGCCGATATTTTCTTCATTGGAATCTGACATTAGCAGGGCGCTATTTAGCATACCCGCCGTCAAGGCAGTTGAATTCGGCTCAGGTTTTGAAGGCAGCAAAAGGCGAGGTTCCGAAAACAACGATCTCTATTTCCTAGACGATGATAAAGTTGTGACCAGGACGAACAACTCTGGAGGAATTCTGGGAGGGCTGTCAAACGGGATGCCACTCGTTGTCAGAGTCGGGTTCAAGCCGGCCGCTTCGATAGCCAAGAATCAGGAGACCCTTGATATTTCCAAAAAGACTAGCACGAACCTGGCCGTGCCGGGCCGTCACGATCCATGCGTCGTGCCAAGGGCGCCGCCGGTGGTCGAGTGCATGGTCTCGATGGTTCTTGCTGACCATGCCCTCCGGGCAGGACTAATCCCGCCGGTCCTAAAGTGATGGAATGATGAAAGACGATGGGGAATTAGAAGCGCTTCGCGAAAAGGTGCGACTGGTCACCGCAGAGATCGTACGCGACGTACACAAACGCATGGACCTAGCAAGACAGATAGGCGAAATCAAGGGCAAGCTCGGAATTGATGTCAGGGACGAAAAAGTAGAGCAGGAAGTAAGAAACGGCGTGCTTGCGCTGGCAGATGACATGGGGATGAATCAGGAATTCACGCTTCGTCTCCTGAACATACTGCTCGAAGAATCAGAATCACTTCAGGCCCTGAAACGGCCGCAGGTGCAGAGACAGACCCACCTCGCCATCTTTATGAAAGCCAAGCAACTGGAGGCGGCTGGCAAAAAGATAATCCACATGGAAGTGGGCGAACCAGACTACCCACCACCGAAATCGGTTGGCGATTCGCTTTCGGATTCCTTTGCGGAAGGAAAATATCATTACACAGACACGCGCGGAACGCCGAAACTCCGCGAGGCTATTGCAAGGCAGGCAAAGGTGAACGAAGAACAGGTGATCGTAACTCCGGGGGGCCGCTTCGGAGTCTTTAGTGCCATCGTCTCCCTGCTACGCGCGGGGCAGGAAATGATAATCATAGAGCCGGCCTGGCCCGCGTACAGAGAATGCGCCGACTTTGCTGGAGTGAGGACCAAGGTGCTAAAGACTCGCATAGAAGACGAATGGTCGCCAGATATTCGGCAGCTTGAAGAAGCGATTACCCCGACTACGAAGATGATCGTCCTGAACTATCCGAATAATCCGACAGGCAAGATTCTTGATGCCAAGACGATGGATAGGATCCTCTCGCTGGCCAAGGACAACAACCTATACCTGCTCAGCGATGAAGTCTATGCAGACTATGCCTTTGGCGGGCAGTTTCATGGTGTGCTGGAATTTGACTATGACAAGAGCATCATGATTTCGTCCTTCTCAAAGCGATATGCCATGACGGGGTTCAGGGTAGGGTACGCGATTTCCAACAAAGAGATCATTTCGAAAATGACGAGGATCCAGGCAATAGGTATCACAAGCGTCGCCGAGCCAATGCAGTTTGCCGCGCTGGCCGCACTTTCCGATGATCATCTAGCAAATGTAAAGACGATGAAGAGCAGGCTCGACTTTATCGCGGCCAAACTGCGGGAACTGTCCCTTGACTTTGTCAAACCTGATGGGGCCATGTACGCCTACCCAAGGGTTCCGGACATGGATGACATGACCCTCGTCGAAAAAATGCTTGCAAAAGGCGTGGCGGTTGCGCCAGGCAGTGGATTTGGCGAATCGTACAAGCAGTTCGTCCGGATCTCTGCCTGCCAACCAATTGAAGAACTGGCCAGAGGCCTTGACGTAATGCGATCTGTGATCAAGGAGCGCGATTGAGTTGGAGCAGAGAATAGCAGTAGTCGGCGCAGGCGGCAAGATGGGCTCTTGGTTTGTGGGCTATTTCGCCCGCCGCAACTTTCGAGTTACCGCATATGATGCGGTGCGAGGATCTATAGGGTCCGTTCCGGGCAATGTCTTTATCGCAGAAAATTTGGCGGATTGCGTCAAGGATGCAGACTTTGTCATTGTCTGTGTCCCTGTTCAGCTTACTGCAAAAGTCATTCGTGAGTGCGCGGGAAACATGAAGCATGGTGCGGCGATATCTGAAATATCTTCGGTCAAGCATCAAACCTTCCGAGCTCTTGTCAAGGTGCCTCGCGAGCTGACGCCTTTATGCATCCATCCGATGTTTGGGCCGGGGGCAAGCGACAAGAAACAGTTCAAGTTGTTAATGATTCCTGTCAGAAACAGGGCAATTGAACTACAGTTTTTGCACGAAACTTTCAAAGAGGCATCAATCAATGTGCTTCCTGGTGCCAAGGAACACGACAACGCGATTGCGGTGATACTTGGTCTCACATACTTCATGAACATCGTGTTTGCAAAGGTCGTTGCCAAAAAGATGGACGTGCTAAAAGAGATTTCCGGAACCACGTTTAGCATACAGTCGATGCTTGCAGAGAGCGTACTCACAGACGAGCCCGGCCTTATCTCGGCATTGATAGCTGGCAACCCATCAGCGGCGAGCCAGATCAAAAAATACGTTCGAGAGGCGACATCGGTAGCAAAGGTTGCGTCAACTGGAAGTGCTCCGCGCATAGAAAAACAGATTCGGCAGATCAAGGGCCTTCACAGGGAGCAGATTCTCCAGAGTTCCTACAAGCGACTCTATGAAATCGTAGAGACATTAAAGAGCTAAAGAAAGAAATACCTTCCAACGGTGATAACCTGCATGATAGTCCTCTGGCGCGACTCGTGGATAAAACCGCTGTCCGACGCCGATATCGGTACCGGAAGGTGCAGCTATTGTAAGAAGGCCCTTGTCGAGCTGACCTTTGTCACTTGCTGCGAATTCTGCGACATCGGAATCATGCACGATGAATGCGCGAATAGCCATATTCTAAAGAAGCACAAGAAGACGTTGCAGGCAAGAATTGCGGCCCACAAGGACAAGCCTCTTCATGACTTCCAGTAGCCTCATTTTTCACCGATAAGGATCAGTTTGTTGTTGAATTCAAAGGCCAGGCTTTTCTGTCCAAGTGCAGCTCTTATCTTGTTGGCCTTGTGCATCATCTGCTTCTCATTCACATCATTGGTGTGAATTTCTACCCTCATGTACTTGACAGGCTCGATTCTTCCTTCAAAATACCCGTCAAACTCTATCAACGACATACCTCCGTATTGCGAAGCCATTTCGCGGACTATTTCAAGATAACCCTCGACGCGTGGCAGATAGAACTTTACCGAGTCTTTGAACGTCCGTACGGCAAATTTTTGACCGACCATGGAGTCTCTAAGATGCACTTGTATTTACGATTCTCTAGAGCGATCCGCGTTATCATTTGGTGTCAACTTAATTTGCGCAACTGTTTTTTTAAAACAAGTCGATATGCTTTTGCCAATGTCATCAAAAGTGTTCACTTTCAATGCGAGCTCGTTTACTCTCGATCCTTCTCTAGAATCCTTCCTGAGGTCCAAAAACGCCATATCTATGGACTTTGGAACAGCTGCTTACTTGGACTCTGAACTGATCCCTCAAATACTTGCTGAACTTGTCAGCAGGTCGGGTGCAGACACTGCCGCAGCTCTGCAAGCAGCCGAACTCGGTGCACAGCGCGACAAGATGACTGGAGAAAACCGCTTACTTGCCGCGCAAGTACAGGCACAGGTGAGTGAAATAGCTGCGCTCAAAGAGCAGGCATCCTCAGCTCTCAAGACAGTTGAAACGCTAGAAGCAGAAAACATCAGGCTTCAGCATGCAGTCAGCCACGCCTCAAGTCAGGCTCCAAAGAGCACCGCTGAAAATGAAATCCTGAGGCAATCGTGCGAAAAACTCCAAAGAGAGCTACAGCAGGTAAGAGGAGAGAGCATCGAAGCGATAACCTCGCTCAAGGTTCTCGAAGATGAAAACGAAGAACTTCGAAGTGAGCTGGACAATCTCCGCGGCCAGCAAAAGACTGCACCCGCACAATAGGCCTGCCACTCTCGAGCATTTGAAGACTTATATAGCCAACGAAAATTTGATCGTACGTATGGTCGAAAAGATGACAGCCGTATGGCTGATAATTCTTACGGTCATGGTCTGTGCAGCTGTCCCTGCCATCCTGATATGGCTGACGGCAACTCCAAAGCTCCTGATTGGATTGCAGAGCGTTGACAGCCTGCCCTTATTGCTTTCAATGCACTGACGAAAAGGATTTTATCGCATTTCCGCTCTAGGTTCGGCAGTGGCGTTTGAAGGTCCTGGAAAAAAGAGAAAAGTTCTCTATTCGATGCTAGTGCTTGCGGCAGTTCTCGGAGGAGCCGTGTTTGCCACAGCTGCGGCGACTACATACCTTCGATCACAGGATCCAATCAACCAATGCATAACAGAACCCACTTCCCAGCCGTTTCAGATCTCCGTTCCCATAACGGTGACAAAGGATGGTGCGCCGCTTCCAGTTGAACGGGGAGTCGGTATGAACAACGAGTGCATCAGACCGGTTCATACTCTTGAAGAAAACGTCATTCATGCGGCATACGGCCGGCCACACGCTTTCACCCTCGGCCATTTCCTGTATTACTGGCTCGGAGAAGACCTGCTGAAATACGACGCCGCGGTTCGCGTGAACGACATCTTGCATTCCAGTGGCGATTTCCGTGATATAGTGTTAAGGCCGGGCGATTCCATAAGGATCGACTTTACCACCAAAAACCAGTGAAATAGTAATAAGCACATTAGACCTTTGATGTTCTATCTTGAAGGAACTGCGCGCCGAGATCCAGATAAATGCAAGCAGGATGCGCGTTTGGAACATACTGACAGACTTTGAGAAGTACGAAGAGTGGAACCCTTTCATTCAAAGAATAGCGGGGGAGCCAAAAGAAGGATCAAAGATCAAGATACACTTGCGGACACCCGGCGGCAAGAACCGTCAGTACGAGCCCATTGTCACAAAAGTGGACCCGGGCCGCGAACTACGCTGGATCGGAAAGAGCATGCTGCTGACCGGCGAGCATACCTTTGTGATTGAAGAGAAGCAGGCAGAAAGCGTTCTTTTCATCCAGCGCGAACTGTTTGGTGGGTTGCTCGCTTCTTTCTTTGGTAGCGGCACCCATGAGGACATCGAAGCAGGCCTTCGCCAAATGAACGAGGCCTTGAAGCAGAGAGCGGAGCGCACCCAGGTCTAGCCAGCAGGTGAAACGACTTGGTTGAGGCACCAGAGGCACAAAACCTGGATGAAAATAGATATCTAGTCGTGCACCCCACGATAGGTAGTGCCTAACTACTACGAAATACTGGGTGTAACCGAGGAAGCATCACCGGACGACATCAAAAAGTCATTCAGAAATCTGGCACTAAAATATCACCCCGACAAGAATGGTAATTCCGAGGAATCAAAGCAAAAGTTCATGAGAATAGTTGAAGCGTACGAGGTCCTTTCTGAAACGCACTCGGGAAAAAGCTATGACGGAGTCCCACCGAGGCCCCAGACCCGGCCTCCAAAGTGGACTCCCTCGGCAGACTTTAGCAAAGTATACAGCTACGAAGAAATCCGGAAAAGATATCGCCAGAGCGGTCCGGACTATATGCGTGGTGGAATGTGGGATATCAGCGACAAAGCAAGCGCAGGCATGTGGAAAGCTACAATGATTCTTTTCGCGTGCCTTGGGGCGATCGTGCTCTATATCTTGCTGTTCAGTTAGTGCTTGTGCCTGTTTCTGCTTTTCTTGTGTTCTTCTGCCCGCCTTCTTGACTTGTCAAAAGTCACATATTTGAATGCAAAGAACGCGCCAATCATGAATCCGGGAACCGAAACAAACCAAATAGAAAAGTCCACGGCCAGTGCCAGGAGGATCGCTAGGCCTCCTGACGCAAGAGACGCTATCATTAGCATTAGGGTAACTGACTTTGTCGCGGCCAACGCTAAGGATGTTGGAAATGACGGTATAAGTCGTTTTCTATGGAAACTCTAAACGAATAAAAAGGGAACGGTTTCACCGGCGAATTGATGCAGATAGTCGCCATAGGAAGCCGGGTCTTTGTGACAAGTTTCCAGCTTGCTGGCGTCAAGGGAGTCAAGGTGGAAAATTCCGAAGATGCACTCACTGAAATTAACAAGATGAGCGAAGGCAGTGGCATAGGGCTTGTCCTTTTGAGCGACGATATCGGCAAAGAGATTAGATCCCAGCTCACGAGCCTCAGAGCAAAGAGACCAATCCCGCTCATCTTTGAGCTGCCCTCCCCGGGAAGCAAGAAAGAGAAGGTGGACTACAGGGCCTTGCTGAAACAGATACTTGGGGTCTAGCCCTCCAAATAGTCACGTGGCCCTCCGAATATTCTGGCGATTGCAAGAATCTTGGCCCATTCTTCAAGTGATTCAATCATGGCTCTGGCATGATGCAGGTCTTTTCCGCCCGCAACGACGCCATGATTCTTGACGACTATGACGCGAGCGCCCAGCGCGAATTGACGTGCAACTGACTCTGCCAGGTCTTTAGAACCTGAAGGCTTGTTGGCAATAACTACTGGTGTTCCTACGACTATCCGGGCCTCCTCTATCACATGCCTGAATTCAGCAGAGATCGATACCCCTATTGTAAACGGGCTGTGAGTGTGAACAACCGCATTGACATCGGGAGCAACGTTGTAGATTTCCCTGTGCATTCCCAGTTCAATGCTAGGCTTCATTCTGCCCAGCACCTTGCCAGTCCTGAGGTGAACTTTGACCAGATCCGTTTTACGAATGGAATAGCGTGGGATGCCGGACGGTGTGATCCACATCCAATTCGGACCAGTCCTCATGCTGTGATTGCCAGAGATAGAAGTTGTCAGCCCCATTGCATAAAGTCCAGCCACGCAGTCTACCAGGTCCTGCTTGCTTGCCGGCACGTATTAGAAAATCTGATCCGATGTTAAAATGCATGTCGATGGCGCCTAGCTGCAGGAGCTGGAACACATAATAAAAGGAAACTGACATTCTGGTTTAGGATGGACAAGACAAGGGCGGCAATAGTTGTTGTCGTTGCCGCAGTTGCTATAGGAGTCGGCATTTCTCTTGCCTTTCAGCCCAGCAGCAATCCCCCGTCGATCCCGCCTCCTTCCAATAACACTTCCAATAACACACCGCCCCCACCCAACAACGGGAACAATGCTACTGACGATCAGGACAATTTCACAGTCTTGCCTGATTCGGATCTGCCTGTCGTGAGAGATGCTAGCCTACGGGTCGAGAAGGTGATACAGGGACTGTCAGCGCCGACAAGCATGACATTTCTTGATCGTGACGACCTCTTGATTGTGCAAAAGGACAACGGTAGGGTGCGCCATGTGTCAAATGGCGCTCTGCAGCCCGCATCTTTGCTGGAAGTCTCTGTAAGGAGTAACAGCGAAAGGGGTCTGCTTGGTCTGGCTGTGGCGGACAGAATGGGAACAAGCGACGTGTTCCTGTACTTTACCGAAGAAAGTAACGGAGACACAAGAAACAGGGTCTACAGATATGACTGGGCCGGCCAAGCTAATTTTGGTGCGGGGACCCTTCTGCTGGACCTACCTGGCACACCCGGGCCAAATCATGATGGCGGCAAGATTGCTCTGGGACCTGATGGACTCCTTTACGTCATAATAGGCGATCTGAATCGGGACGGCATGCTGCAGAATTTTAGAAATGGTCCAAGCCCCGATGATACGTCAGTAATTATTCGCGTAGATAGAAATGGAATGGCCGCCGGCAACCCTCCTCTCTCAGATAGCGATCCTGCGATTGATGATGCTTTGGCCGCATACTATGCCTATGGAATACGCAACAGCTTTGGCATGGATTTTGATCCGTTGACAGGCACACTTTGGGACACTGAGAACGGGCCGGCAGACTATGACGAAATAAACGTCGTGCGGCCTGGATTTAACAGCGGATGGCAGCAAGTCATGGGACCGATAGAGCGAACCGACGATGAAGTCGGCGACCTGGTCGGCTTTGAAGGCTCCCAGTATTCAGATCCCGCGTTTAGCTGGCGTCAGGCAGAAGGAATAACAGACATTGAATTTCTGAATTCTACGAAACTGGGAGAAAGATATTCCTTCAACATCTTTGTCGGCGACATAAACAACGGAAATCTCTACTTTTTCACTGTCAACGATGAAAGGGATGGGATCAGCATTGATGGCCCCGGCCTTCAGGATCTCGTCGCGGACAATCGCGACGAGGTCTCGGCCGTAACGTTTGGATCGGGATTTGGCGGAATAACCGATATTGAAACCGGGCCCGACGGCTATCTCTACATCCTTACGTTTGGTGGAGACCTGTATCGCATCGTTCCAGCCAAGTAGAGTTGGCGCAGCTATGAACGCAAGAAGTATACGCGATATTCCAGACTATTTTTATAGAGCCACAACTCAAGGTACCTATTGTACTTGTTCAGGCTCATAGGTACATCACTCCTCGCTCTGGGCATAGCGATGATACTGTTTGAGGGAGTGGCGCTTAACAATAGGACGAATTTCCATCCGTGTCCTGCTGACTTTTGGTGTGACTACCTTTCGGATCCGCCTGAGGTTTACGCAGGAGTCTTCCCTGCAATCGTGGGTGCACTGATTCTCGGAATATCTAGATCAAGGAATCAGGAAAGAAACCTGGATCCTCGGCAGTCCTAGCCTATTCCTGTCAATTCGGAATTTTCGCGGACAATTTTCAGAAGGAAAAGTTTGTGATAGCAAAATTGTCTTGTTGATAGCCCAAAATTATTATGTAAGAATCATGTTGAACAATCGACTTTGCTGAACAAGCTGCGAGATTTGTTGCAGCCTACGATGGCTAGGTTAGGCGCAAGCTTCGCTTCGAGGGGGCTATCCGCGAATTTTTGGACTGGCCTTGGGCTGTCGATCGCAGTTGCGGCCGGGATAGCGTATGCGTCGCCAGTGCTGGGTCTGCCGTGGTATTACGCTGCGGTAATCGGCGGAATATTGCTGCTTGTTTCTGGATTCTTTGACATGGTTGACGGGAGCGTTGCGCGTGTCACCGGCAAGTCTTCAAAGAAGGGCGCTTTTCTGGATTCGTCATTTGACAAGATTGCCGAATCTGCGATATTCGTCGGAATAGCCGCCGGTGGGCTGGCACAACCCCTTTGGTGCATGGTGGCGCTTGCTGCATCGCTTCTGGTGAGCTACTCAAGAGCCAGGGCAGAGTCGCTTGGCGTGGAGCTCAAGGGCATCGGAATAGGAGAGCGAGCTGAGCGGCTGTTGATCGTTGCGTTAGTAGGAATGGTGCCACATCCTGAAGCGATGAACTGGGCAATGATAATAGTGGCGGTAGTTGCCGCTATAACGCTTGCGCAGCGCATTGCATCAACATCAAAGAAACTAAGCTCTACCTGAGTCTTCCGCCCATTCGCCTTTCAGCTTCTGACCGTACCTTGACGATCCCACGGTGGACTGCGCAAGATACGCAGTAGAACTTTACATCCGTCGATTGTGGCGCGTAAAAAGTATCGGGATAAGTCTGCCTCAGTTCCTTGGCAAGGGTCGGCTCAATTACGGTGATCCTTCCAGTGACTTTCTTGGCCTTGTCGCGCGGAACCAGAGCACCACACTGGCTGCAGTGTACTGTCCCTGAACTGCCCTTGCCACCCTTGGATCTGCCTCTACTTGCTCTCTTCTTTGGCATGGAGCGATTAGGTCTCTTGCCATCCTTTAAATCTTGTGATGGCAATTGAATAATCCACCCAGCGACTGCCGATATGTCGGCATCGATAAATACATAATCGCTGCAACTTAAGGATCGTGTCAGGACAAGGATCGGTGCAGTACACTGGATTCATAAATTCATTCGAATTGGATCAAAAACCGCTTTCGCGCGAAAAGTATCTCGCCAAGGTGAGAGCCTCACGAGGCAAAGGTCTCAGTTTTGAACCCCAAGTCGAGCCTGACCCCGATACGGTGAGGGTCTCGTTCAGTGTTGATGATTTGGATTCGTACGGCGAAATGCCCGTTCCCAGGGTCGTAGTTAAGAAGCTAGGTCTGACAGTTGAGGACCGAATACAAATCACGATAACTCGCGCCGACCATGCGTCAGATGTTTCTCAGGATGCCACTGCTAGTCTCCAAGGCACGATTAGGGGGATAGTCGCGGATCCGGCTAGCCCCATGAACCGGATGCGAGCCCTACGCAACATTAAGAGATCGTATCCGTTTCTAGTTCCAGACATCGATCCTGAAGCCATGTTCGAGGCAACGGAACAGAGGGAGTTTGAAAAGCCATCAGAACTGGTGCGGCTAGAGATTTCAGGCGAATCCAACAATACACACGCGAACGCCCCAATAAGAAAGACCGACCTTGCAAAACTCGACCTGCTTACCGGCGACGCAGTTGTAGTTGGAATTAGGAAGATAGCTTAAGTATCACGGGCGGATTATCAGACCCAATTGTCCGAGTCGGCCGAAATCATAGGGCAGATTAGATGCTTTGAAGCGCACATGAAGCCGCCCGTGATAGAGCGGACGCGCATGACCGAGTTTCCACTGATGCCAAGATTCGAAATGGATCCGAATTATTCCACAATCCAGTTTTTTATCCTGGAATCAAACAACGTTCAAGCCAAAGTGACTTTGAGAAAGGAAGACATAAAGCGGCTTAAGCTCATGGTCGACGACTTCATCAGAATCAGGATGATCCCTGAACAATCAGGCAGTGAGGCAGTTGTTAGCGCTTCGGATCATGCCGCTGTAGTCAAAGCAAATGTCGTTGCGGTGTCGATTTACTCCCGGGACCGTTCCAATGAATATCAGAAAATGATAGGGAAGAACACATCCGAAGTGCTCTCTGAAGCACACGATTTTTCTCCGTTTACACAGGTGTCTGTAAACCTCCGGTATCCTGACACTGATAGCCATGACATATTCGAGATGAGAAAAGAGGATTTGGCGCGCCTTAACATCACGGCGGGCGACACGGTGCTTCTTGAATTATCCAAGATCACAAACTACAGTACGGCCTAGTCAAGAGCGATGGAATTGAATACTTAGCCGCCCTTCTGCAAGCCCAGACTTTGAAAATTCCTGGAGCACTATTAATCCTGATATGCTGTTGGCCCAGACTAAATACAAGTTGTCAGAAAAAATTGCTCAAAAAGTATATAGCTTAGTTGTGTCGCATTTCAACATACAAGAGGGCTAATGCCGCCAGCTGCGGGACCGCCATCCCAAACTCGCTGCTGTGCGTGCGACCCTTTCTTGTCGCTATGTTATTATTAAAAGCCGCTTACAAGAGCAGCAAACTTTGAGAATAGGCATTGCTTCGCATGTTGTGCTAGACACCATTACACAAATGGACGGGTCCTCGATTACAAGTCTCGGCGGGCCGCCCTGTTATTGCGGGCTGACGAGCAGGCGATTTGGCTTTGAGGTAGCGGTTGCCACCAGAATTGGTAATGATTTTCCAAAGGCTATGGCTGATGTTTTGCTGCAAAACAAGATCGCCATCAATGAGAGCCACCGCGATCACCAGAATCCCACCACACGATTCTCTATTGTCACACAGCAAGACACGCGAACAATGTCACTCGCTTCAAAGTGCGGACCCCTGACGCCAGAAGATATCAAGAAGATGAAGGTAGACTGCTGGCTGGCAAGCCCTGTTGTCGACGAAATCCCGTCTGAAGTGCTTGCAGCGATCAAAGAGGATGGAGGAACCAGACATTTCTGCATGCTAGACCCACAGGGATACATGCGGAGCATCGATAGCAATGGTGTCGTGACCCTCAGGGACAGATTGAACCTGGATCTTTCCGGCATACGCGCCATCAAGGTGGATGAAGATGAAATGAAGGCTTTGACTGGAGGCATAGATGGGCTGGAAGGCATGAAGGTCTTGCAGTCAACTGGAATCGAATTCGTAGTTTCGACGGTTCATCGGGAGATCCATCTGCTGCACGAAAAGACGCACTACTGGGCGAAAATGAAAGAAATGGATGCGCCGGATGCAACTGGCGCAGGCGACATTCTTTGCGCTGCTTTTTGCTGCAGTTTTGTAAAGGAAAAAGATCCGCTCTGGGCTCTGTGCTTTGCGGCAGGCGCGGTAAAGGCCGCTCTGGAGTCAGGACAGGGTGGCCTGGACAAGGTGCCTTCTATGGGCAGGATAGAGGAGAACGCCTCCTACTTTTACAATACGATAGGCTTCAAGCAACTCTCTTAGCTTTAAATCTCACCCTCACTTGACCCAAGAGTGCTGTGAAAGTAGCGCTTTCAGGCGTTGATTCCAGAGACGGAGCCATGCTTTCGAAAGTGAAAAAGACGCTGGAATACCTTAACGTCAAAACGCAAGTCATGAAAGATGATGATTATCACGCGGCAAGAGAGGTTGACCTGGTCCTCGTCGCCGGTGGCGATCGCGGCATCCTTGACTATTTCCACAAGGTAGTTACCGAATCTGCCCCCGTTCTTGGAATCCATGAAACTGATGCCACCGGGTTTCTGGCGCAATTAGAAGTCCGCGACTTAGAGTTCGCTACTTCTCGTTTAAAG
>DATBMW010000076.1:0-8825 GCA_036554645.1 Nitrososphaera sp. | reverse complement strand
CGTACATCACCCATCGCGGCTTCACATACGGATATTCAGACCTGTGGCTGAGCCAGGAGACCCGACAAGAGATCACCGACATTATCCAAAAGACCTACGAGAAGGTCTACGAGCTGATACAGCAGTACAATGACGGGACGCTGCCGCTGACAAGGGGGCTTGCCGCGGAAGAAGCGCTAGAGCTGTACGTCGTCAACGAGCTCTCGAGGGCCAGGGACAGGGCAGGCAGGACAGCCGACAGGGCGTTCCCCGACGAGAACTCGGGCGTAATAATGGCGTCGACAGGCGCAAGAGGCTCAACTTTGAACATCGGGCAAATGACCGCAGCGCTTGGCCAGCAGTCGATCAGAGGCAAGAGGATCCAGAAGGGATACCACAACAGGGCGCTTTCGCATTTCAGGCCGCGCGACACAAACCCGGACGCCAAGGGATTTGTAAAGTCAAACTACCGCGACGGCCTTTCGCCACTTGAATTCTTTTTCCACGCAATGGGAGGAAGGGAAGGTCTCGTAGACACCGCAGTCAGGACCCAGCAATCAGGATACATGCAGAGGAGGCTCATCAACGCGCTCGAGCACCTAAAGATCGAATACGACCAGACAGTCAGGGATCCGCATGGCAACATTGTCCAGTACATCTATGGCGAAGACGGAATAGATCCTGCCAAGAGCGACCATGGCGAGGCTGTCAATATTTCAAGGCTGATTGAAGCCGAGTCGGTAGTCGACGAGGGGCGCAAGGCGCAGGAAAACGAC
This sequence comes from Nitrososphaera sp., assembly GCA_036554645.1. Classification (GTDB taxonomy): domain Archaea; phylum Thermoproteota; class Nitrososphaeria; order Nitrososphaerales; family Nitrososphaeraceae; genus Nitrososphaera. Next base: position 8,070 of record DATBMW010000076.1, on the reverse strand, counting down.
ATCAAGACCATTTTTGCAAAATATTCCTCCAACCTCAACCCGCGCATGAAGGCCAACCTGGAGAAGAACCTTCTCGAAAACAGGCTGAGCAAGGACGGGGTAGAAAAGGTCATGAAGAAAGTGCTGGATCTCATCGACAGGGCGCTGGCCGAACCAGGCGAAGCTGTCGGGGTGGTGACCGCCCAGTCTATCGGAGAGCCGGGGACCCAGATGACGCTAAGAACGTTCCACTTTGCAGGCGTAAAGGAGCGAAACGTCACGCTAGGACTGCCCAGGCTGATTGAACTCGTGGACGCGCGCAAAAAGCCGGTAACTCCCACGATGGACATTTACCTTGACCCGGTCCACAGGGTTTCAAGAGAAAAGGCGCTCGAGATAGCAAAAGAAGTCCTCTTCACTGAAATCGGAGCCCTTGCTGAAAAAATAGACGTGGACTATTCCGGCGTGCTTACTTTCTTTTTGTCCGAAGCCCGGCTCTCAGAGAGGGGCTGCACACTGGCCGACGTCCAGACCGTGCTCGAAGGCTCGAAGAAAAAATACACGATCAAGGTCAATGAAAACAAACTCTTGATCAAGGTGACGATACCTGACGAACCCGATGCCCAGACACTCCTGACGCTAAAGAGCAAGCTCCAGGGAACGCGAGTCAAAGGGGTCCCCGACATCGAGCGCGTCACAATAGTAAAGCAGGACGACGAGTGGGTCATCCAGACGGCCGGCTCTAACCTTGCAAAGGTGATGGCAGTGGAAGGCGTGGACACCACGAGGACCACCACAAACAACGTTTATGAGATCTGGCAGACGCTTGGAATTGAAGCAGCGAGGACCGCGCTTGTAAAAGAGATTACAAACACGCTGGAGGAGCAGGGACTCGAGGTGGACACCAGGCACATCATGTTAGTCGCTGACCTTATGAGTTCAAAGGGATATCTCCAGCAGATAGGCAGACACGGGATTGCGGGAACAAAGACATCAGTCCTTGCAAGGGCAGCCTTTGAAATCACGGTGCCGACTATTGCCAGGGCATCGCTTGAAGGGCAGATAGAGACGCTAAAGGGAGTGACAGAAAACGTTATAGTAGGTGCGACTGTACCTGTCGGCACCGGAATGGTGGACCTGTACATGAAAGTGAAGGACAATGAGAACACTGGAAAAAGTGATTAAAGAAGCGGTCAGCTCTGACAAATACAAGAGCGGAGTAAAAGAAGTACTCCAGTCGGTGAAGGGCTCAAAGCTGATAATTGTCAGCAGATCTCTTGTTGGCCATGACAGGGACAAGCTAGCAGAACAGGCAAAGGCCGCCAGCGTTTCACTGTACGAATATCCCGGCACTTCGGTCCAGCTCGGCAAACTCTGCAACAAACCATTCAGGATAACTGCTATAGCAATAAAATCCGGAACCGCCGAAGAAGTGGACGCAATAGTTTCGGAAGGAAAAGAAGGCGGCAAGCAAAGCGCCAAGACTTAAATTGACCCTGACGGAGCAAAGAAATGTTGACGCCGTTATCTGAATTCAGAGGAACGCTGTAGGAATGATCGAGATAAAGCTCACTACCGACGAACTCCGTCTGATGTCGCTTTTTCAAAGTATCACAAGTGCAACCGCGCGTGACTGCATAGTAGACGGCAGGATGGACCGCGTGATTTTTGTCGTGAACAAGGGGCAGATGGGCCTTGCCATTGGCAAAGGCGGCGCCACGATAAAGCAGCTTCAGAACGTAGTCGCAAAAAAAGTAGAGCTCGTGGAATTTTCCGAAGATCCTGTTGAATTCATCCGCAACATGCTGAATTCCGAAATGGTTTCAGATGTAAGGATATCGGACAGGCCCGACGGCACAAAGCAGGCCGTTGTTACCGTCGACGCGAGAAAAAAGGGTGCAGTTGTGGGCAGAGAGGGGAGGAACGCGGAAAAAGCCAGGCTCCTCGCCAAGCGATACTTCCAAATAACCAATGTCTTGATAGTAAGCCCTGAACAACAGGGAACAGGTTACAGCAGGGTGAGCATGTAAGTGGGCAAGTCTCCGTTAGGATTATTCGCCGGCAGGGTGCTGCGAGCAAAGAAAAACCGCGGCAGGTGGGCCGACAAGTATTACAAGAGAAGGATGCTCATGCTTGACAAAAAGGCCAACCCGCTGGAGGGAGCTCCGCAGGCAAGAGGAATAGTGCTGGAGAAGGTGGGAATCGAATCAAAGCAGCCCAACTCGGCAGTGCGCAAATGCGTCAGGGTCCAGCTGATAAAGAATGGCAAATCAGTCACGGCTTTCCTGCCAAGGGACGGCGCGCTTAATTTTGTTGACGAGCACGATGAAGTAATCATTGGCGGCATCGGCGGCGCTATGGGTGGCGCAATGGGCGACATTCCCGGAGTCAGGTGGCAGGTCTTCAAGGTCAACGGCGTTTCGCTAAACGAGCTAGTGCTTGGAAGAAAGGAGAAGCCGAGGCGATAGAAATGAGCGGCAAGGAACACGTCAACATCATGCTTTTCAACAAATGGGACGTAAAGTCCATCGAGGTGGGCGACCAGGGCCTGCGGACCGCCATCTCGCTAAAGCCCGCGGTCATTCCGATAACCTTTGGAAGGCACGAGCACCAGCGGCTAAAGAAAGCCGATGTCAACATCGTGGAGAGGCTCGCGAACAAAATGATGCATTTCGGCAAGAAATATGCAAAGAACACGGGCAGGATGGGAGGCAAAAAGGCCCGCATGCTGAACACTGTAAAGACCGCGTTTGACATCATCCATCTTGAGACGGGCAAGAACCCGGTGGAGCTGCTCGTAAAGGCAATAGAGAACTCCTCTCCGAACGAGGACACGACCCGCATCGTATACGGCGGTGTAGTCTACCATGTTTCCGTAGATGTCGCTCCGCTAAGAAGGGTCGACCTGGCGCTAAGGTTCATCGCCGAGGGGGTAAGAGAGTCAGCGTATTCCAGCCCGCAGACGATGGAAGAAGCACTCGCAAAAGAGATCATTCTTGCTTCAAACAACGACATGGCCAGCCACGCCGTAAAGAAAAAGAACGAGCAAGAAAGAATCGCGATGGCTTCCAGATAAGCTGGGACTTTTGGCATTATCCTTATCAATGGCTACAGATCATAGGTAGCAGATTCCCGAGAAATGAGCGGCAAGGACGAGTCTATTTTTTCCAAGGAAGCCCTGATGGGCACGCAGGCCGGAAAGGAGATAATGAAGCAGGGCCTGCTGCGAAGCAAGGGCTACCGGCAGTTCAATCAGTACAAAGAAAAGACTGAAAACGAATTCCAGGGCTTTGCCCACAGATTCGTCGCGTCATTGCACCGGGCTATTGCCGCTGATGCCAACCCGGGTGCCACGATGAAAAAATTTGCTGACGAGGTCGGGTCAGACGAGCTGGTGCCAGCAGGGAACGCAATTGCGGACATTCGGACGAGGCTGTCAAGCCCCGAAGTCCTTGGCGACAGGGTAAAGCGCTTACTCGATTCGAATTTTGTAAAGATGACCTACCCAGTTTTCAACGCGCTCTACGATGGAGCAAGCCAGTACTTTAATGACGGGCCGGCTGAGGAAAAAAGGAACGCAGTCATCGATGGCCACATCATCGCTATTGACCTGAGCGAGCCGATGGACAGGATCGTGGACCGGGACGAAGACCTGGAGTACCTGGAGGACTACAAGTTCATGAATCCGTACATACTCGCAATTGCGCGTGAAAAGATAGCACAGGGCGGCGATGATGTCCTAAAGTCGTTTGAAGACGGCTTCAAGGACGCGCGCATCGGGCAATACATCGATGTCAAGCTGAAAATGAAACCCCTGTCAGTCAGCGACGAGAACATGACTGAATGCTACAAGAAATACCGGGCAGTAATGGGGACTGCCGGCAGGAACATGGCGCTCAACCGCCGCCCACTGGGCGACATCTTTCACCTGGGGATGGCCAAGGCAGGCGAATGCGTGGGCTGCGGCAACGAGATCGAGGACGCCATCCGGAATAAGGCGATCAAGATCCCGTCATGGCCGCTTTACTTTTCGCTAAACACAGGCAGCGTCCGGCGGGGCTTTGAGCTCACCATGGCCAAAAGCGAGCTCTATCTGGACGAGGCCAAGATCGCCCTTGACATGCTGCCGGAAAACTTTCAGCTAAAGCCTTTCCTTGAATTCCTGTTTCTGACTGTGAAGCATTACAACCAGCACTGGTACAACGAACTCGTCCGCCTTGGCCCATTCGAAGAATTTGAGAAGCGGCTTCCGAAATGATGTGGTCTGAAAAATATAGGCCGGCCCGCGTAGAGCAGATGGTCGGCAACGAGGATGTGCGCCTTGTTGCGATAAAATGGCTGACTGGCTGGGTGAATGGGAGCAAGCCGCTGCTGCTGATAGGGCCCCCGGGCACGGGCAAGACCACTATGGTTCATGCCCTCGCAAGGCAGTTCGAATACGACCTGGTGGAAATGAACGCCAGTGACGCCAGAAACAGGCAGATCTTGCAAACCCGGATTCTACCAGTCTTTCAGAACGCGAGCCTCCTTGGTCGAAAGGTACTGCTGTTTCTCGACGAAGTGGACGGGATCTCGGGAAGAGAAGACACGGGAGGCGTGGACGTGCTAGTCGACTTGATGAAAGAGCCCACTGTGCCCGTGATACTTGCGGCAAACCAAAAGTCAGCCAAAATGAAGGACTTGGTGAGGGCATGCAAGACCCTCGAGTTCAGACCGGTACCTCCCAGGCTGCTGATGATGTTTCTGGATCATGTCTTGCAAAGCGAAGGTTCCGAGCTGGGGCCGGGTGACAAGATCTCTATAGTGAACAACAGCGGAGGAGACATTCGCTCCATGCTAAACGGTGCGCAGTCCCGCGCCGCGGGGTACGCCACAAGATCAAACAAGGACACCACCGAAATGGACATCGCCGATGCCATAAACGGCTACTTTAACGCCGAAGATCCAGAGAAGGCGGCGATGCTGCTAGGCAAGGCTGATTCCTCATACAGCGACCCGAGGTACGAGGTGATGACCCCGGAAGCGCGAAGAAAGGACATGCTGGCAGCCCTTTTCTCCAGCATAACATCATCGCGCATTGACCCGGAAGGCCTTGCGATATTGCTTGACGTGTTGTCCCGAGCTGACATCCAGGTCGGCAGAGCCGGAGCCAACAGGCTGTGGGCCCTCTTGAAATATCTGGACAGGATTATTGCCCGGGGGCTCTACGAAGGGTCGCGCAAAAAGGCCATCAAATACAATCAGTACTCCATGCCCTGGCCGGTAATGGGCCCGATATTTGCCCGCTCGCAGTCAACAAGGAAAATTCTGGCCGAGCTGGCCCCTGCTGTCCATACCTCGAGAAGCACGGCGGGATCACTGGTTCTGCCATACCTTATCAGATTCATAGCGGAAGAAGGAATTGACCCGGCAGAGTTTGCGGCCGACAATTTTGGCGACAGCTCGGTAGGCGAATCAATAGCAAAGGAAATCGAGAAGGCGGGCAAGAAAAAATGAGCGAGCGCACAGACTGGATACGACTGCTGGTAAAATACAGGGGCAGGTGCGCTCAATGCGGCAAGGCGATAGAACAGGGTGAGTATGCGCTATGGTCGCGGGCAGAAAAATCGATCAGGCACGAAAAGTGCGAAGCCTCACAAACGGTCTCCGCCAATAAACAAGAGCCTGCAGACTGGCTGGCCTGCTTTGTTTGTGGCAAGTCCGCCGGCTGCGGCGACTGCGGCTTTGAATCCGACTGCAACAGATCTCTGGTCTCCCAAGCGTGCATATGCAGCAGGTGCATGGCAGACACCGGTGCCTATTCGAATTACCAGCAGGCTTTCCTTGCCAAAATGGCCAAGGTTGCAAAAGTTAAAATTTGATTGGGAGGCAGCGTATCGCTGTCATTTGTCGAGCGAATACGAGCACAACGTGGGCAAGCTACTGGCTGAAAAGAAGGAAAGGCTAGAGCAGCTGATGAAAACGCCCGAAAACAGCAAGGGCGAGATTGCGATGCTCACGCTTGAAATAGAGTCGCTTCAATCGCTTTTCGAGAATTACAACTTGGGCATGAACGTCTTCCGCAGGGCACAGGGCGGAAGGGCAGGACTCAGGGAATAAGTCAATCTTTTCACTCCTCGATCCCTCACCTGAGACAAAACTGCACTATTGCTGACCAAATTATGAAAAGCGGATACTCTGTGCAATCCTTATCTGCATAAATTGTTGGCTCCAGTGCTAAAAATGAATTTATATGACTACTCACTCGTTTTAACTACATCTCTATGCATGAAGAAAAACTCAAGCGCCTAGCTACGATGAAAAAGTCTGCTGAGAGCGGCGGTGGGCACGAGCGAATTGAAGCCCAGCATTCCAAGGGAAAGCTTACGGCAAGGGAAAGAATCGCGCTCTTGCTTGACGAAGGGACCTTTGTAGAATTGGACAAGTACGTCATGCACAGAAGCGACGATCCTACCATTCCAAAGCTCTATGGGGACGGCTCTGTGACAGGCTTTGGCACCATTGCCGGCAGGCAGGTCTTTGTATTTTCATACGATTTCACGGTTCTGGGCGGCTCGCTTGGCGAGATGACAGGCAAAAAGATAGCCAAGGCGATGGACCACGCCATGAAGGTGGGATGCCCCATTATCGGAATCATTGACTCTGGCGGCGCTCGCATCCAGGAAGGCGTGGGCAGCCTGGACGCATACGGCGACATTTTCTTTCGCAACGCCATGGCCTCCGGCGTAATCCCGCAGATAACTGCAAGCATCGGCCCATGCGCCGGCGGGGCAGTGTATTCTCCGGCAATGACCGATTTTGTCATCATGGTTGAAAACATTGGTCAGATGTTTGTCACCGGTCCCGAAGTAGTGAAGGAAGTCCTGAGCCAGGAAGTCTCCTTCGAAGAGCTCGGCGGCGCGCACGCACACGGCAGCAAGTCCGGCGTAGCTCATTTTGTGGCCAAGAACGAATACGAGTGCTTTGACAGGATAAAAAAGCTGATTTCTTTTCTGCCGCAGAACAACACCGAAGATCCTGCGATAGTAGAGACGGGCGACGATCCGAACAGGACTGATCCCAACCTTATCAACATTCTCCCCGAGAACCCCTACCAGCAGTACGACATGAAGGAGATAATCAGGTCAATAATTGATAACGGCGACTTTTTTGAAGTGCACGAGCTGTTCGCGGAGAACATCGTGGTGGGATTCGCAAGGATGGGTGGGAGGTCTGTCGGAATTGTCGCAAATCAGCCGCAACTCCTGGCAGGGGCACTTGACATCAATTCATCGAACAAGGCTTCACGCTTTATCCGCTTTTGCGATACGTTCAATATTCCGGTGGTCACGCTTGTCGACACTCCAGGCTACCTTCCGGGACCTGATCAGGAGCACAACGGAATCATCAGGCATGGCAGCAAGCTGTTGTTTGCATATTGCGAAGCCACCGTGCCCAAAATTACCTGCATTGTCGGCAAGGCATACGGGGGCGCCTACATCGCCATGGGGAGCAAGAACCTCCGCGCCGACGTGAACCTGGCATGGCCAAACGCCGAGATAGCCGTCCTGGGACCCGAGGCGGCGGTGACCATAATCCACAGAAAGGATCTAAAGAACGCTGCAGACGCCCCGGCGACAAAGAAAAAGCTGGCCAAGGAATACCGTGACAAGTTCGCCAATCCGTACATTGCCGCGGAAAAAGGGGTCATCGACGTGGTGATAGATCCGATGGAAACGAGGCCATTCATTATCCGATCGCTGGAAGCCCTGGCTAACAAGAAAGAGCCAAGGCCCTGGAAAAAGCACGGGAACATCAACCTGTGATGCGAAATGGCTAACAAGATAACGAGCATTCTGATCGCGAACAGGGGTGAAATAGCCCTGCGGGTGATCCGCGGATGCAAGGAACTCGGCATAAAGTCAATAGCTATCTATTCCGACGAAGATGTCAGGGCGATACACGTAAAGCGGGCGGACGAAGCCTACCATATTGGAGCAGCAGCCCCGGCACAAAGCTACCTTAACATGGCCAAGATCGTGGAAACGGCAAAGGCAGCCGGCGCCGACGCGATACACCCCGGCTATGGTTTTCTTTCTGAGAACGAGAACT
>DATBMW010000058.1:0-4474 GCA_036554645.1 Nitrososphaera sp. | reverse complement strand
GATATTACAACATTTGCCTAACTACAGCGAATAGAGGGAGAAATCCTTATCATGTCATGAACCGGAACGATTGATCAGTATTGTCCCGAGCAGTCAACCACATAGCAATTTCGGTTACCGACATCAACCTGGCGATGAGCTGGTACCGCGACGTAATGGGCATGAAAGTTCTAGCGGAGCATACTGCAATTTCGACGAAAGAACCTGCCGGCGACGCGCATCTTGCAATGCTGGTGAAAGATGTCTTTGGTCCCCGGCTGGGCAAATTCATGATATGCCACATGATCGCTGCAAACGGCGCCGGAATAGAGCTGTTTCAGTTCATAGAACCGCGGGCCATACGCAGGGAGGATAATTTTGAATACTGGAAAACTGGATTTTTCCACCTGGCAGTGACGGAACCCGATGTTGAAGGGCTGGCATCGAGGATCGCCTCTACGGGTGGAAAAAGGAGGACCAGGGTTCTTGAGCTTGCCCCCGGCAAGAGGATTTGTTTCTGTGAGGATCCTTTTGGCAACGTAATCGAGATCTACTCGCACAGCTACGAACAGTTCTGGTCAGATGCCGGATCGCCTGGCGAATCTGAAAAGCCTTAACAGCATGCACAATAGTCTATTTATAATGACACTGGGCGAAAGCAGAAAGCGATCTCTTGCAAAGATGCTGAGTTATCGGGCGATACTTACAGCTCTCCTTGCCGCCATCTCTTGGTATTTCACCGGCAACCTCGGGCAGACTACCACGATAACGGTGATTTTCAGCATTTCGGCTACTGCGGTATATTACGCGCATGAAAGGCTCTGGAACAAGGTCAGCTGGCAGGTCCGGAAATAGCGATACTTTTGCCAGGATTTGCAAGAGCTTTATAATGACCATCTGACACTAATGCAAGTGATGATTGGAATAGTCAGGAAGGTAAGCGTGAATGCGAACAGGAGCGGTTCGGAGAGGATGAGCGATGGTTGAAGCCAGTACCATAATTTCCATCGTAATTACGGTGGTAATACTCGGAATTATCGGATTTCTTGCCTACAGGCGATTCGCCCAGAGCAGATCTTATCAAGGCAGGTATCCCGGAGTCGGAAAGCAAAGGAGCACTACTCCTGAAGGAGAGCCCCTCGAAGATCCGCGCTCGTCGTATTCATCGGGAGGCAACCCCGGCGTGAAGAATGTGATGAGAATAGCAATCCCTGCAATTATCGCGATAATCGTAATTGCGGTTGTTGTTGCGTCAAGCGTCAAGATCGTTGAGGCAGGCAACAGGGGAGTCCTCACACAGTTTGGCGCGGTAGATACTAGCGTGTCGCTGGAGGAGGGATTGCACTTCGTGACGCCGTTCAGGGACAACGTTGTTTCGATTGAAGTAAGGACCCAGAAAACTGAGGAAGACGCCGCATCGGCATCCAAAGACCTGCAGGACGTACAGACGCAGGTTGCGCTCAATTACCACATCGACCCCAACAATGCACAAATACTCTACCAGCAGCTGGGACTCGATCATTCAAACAGGGTCATCATTCCTGCGATCCAAGAGTCTGTAAAGCAGGTGACCGCAAGATTCAACGCTGAAGAGCTCATCACCAAGAGAGAGACAGTAAAGACAGAAATCGAGCAGCAGATCAAGCAGAGGCTAGCCACATACAACATCGTGGTGGAGACGATATCCATCACCGAATTCAAGTTCTCAGAGCAGTTCACTAGGGCGGTGGAGGCGAAAGTAGAAGCTGAACAGAGAGCGCTGCAGGCAGAAAATGACCTAAGGAGGATCCAAATAGAGGCCCAGCAGGCAGAAGCCAGGGCCGTCGGAGAACAAAAGTCAAATATTGCGCGGGCAGAGGGTCTAAAGCAGGCTAACGTTCTGGAAGCCGAGGGAGAAGCTGAGGCCATAAGGATAATCGACGAGCAGCTAAGAGCGAATCCTAACTACCTGGAATGGCTCAAGACCCAGAGATGGGATGGCAAGCTTCCGCTGGTGCTCGGAGAAGGAGGAACACCGTTCATCCAGATACCCACTGAAGAACCCGAAGAACAGCCGTAGAAATATGGAAGAGCGACTCTTCCCCCTTTTTTGTTATGGATGGAAAAGGCTACCAAACGGTTCGATTATTACTTTCTCTTGCTGAAGAGTCACCACTAAGGCTCAAGTTTTGTTTTTGAACGATCATAAAGCGGGTTCGGAGGGATTCGGACCCTCGACATTTTAACCCAGAGTAACTGACTGGTTAAGAGCCAGACGCTCTACCTGGCTGAGCTACGAACCCGCAAGAAAATTTGCTGGGTTGAGGCTATTTAAATTAAACTAGAATGCTAGGCTATCTTTGCCGTCTGCTGGTGCTGCTGTATGATTTTCACAATTGCTTCAGACGTAGAGCAGCTCATCCGTTCTTTTTCTTTCAAGATGTGCCTGTATGCTTCCAGCGTAATGTACACTGGTATCGATCCTGTTCCTTCAAGCAACGCCTTTACCCGGTAAAGGCCGTTTTCCATCCCTCTTTCTGCTATCTTTTTTAGCTTTACCCTGTCGATGAAACTGCCAAGCGGTCCCATCGGCATGTCGTAGTCGACGGTCATTGAAGTCTTGCTCTTTTTCTCGCCCAGCTCCTCGAATTCCACCGTTATCTGCCACCGCTTGAAAGGTCCCTCGATCATTTTTGCAACGATCTTGCGCATCGGGATATACTCTATTGTCTCGCAGTCCCACTCGAGCTTTTTGCCGTCGAAATCCCCGCTGATCCTAAATACCGTACCAACGCCAAAGCCGTTCTTTACCTCGAGCGGAATGACGTTGAGTCCCATGTTTTCTGGGAACTGGTCGGCCATGTGCTCCGGCCTCGCAAAATATGTGAACACTTCATTGATCGGAGCGTTGATTTCCATGCTCTTGTGGATAACGGTCATCGTGGAGCAAAGCCGGGAAACTGTATTTTAAGGTTTTGTCAGCGGAAAGATACTCGCAACTAGGCGAGCGGGTTCTTGTTCACGATTTCGTCAAGGCAACCGATTATGTCCTGCTTGCTGACAGGTATCGGGTTGTTGTCAAGGTGTCCTCTGTCCGGCATAATGACATCCGCTGCCGCATCGAGCGGCTGCTTTAGTTTGAGAGGCTCGAACTTTAGCTTTTGCGCGATTTCCTTGAAGCGCTTGTGGTAGACGGACCTGTTGAACTTGTGTGCGACTGTCGTGCACGAAGATAGCGCGTATCCGTGTGGCACTCCCTCGTTGGAGAACACGTAGGAAAGGGCGTGTCCGAGGGTGGTCGAGGAGTTGCCAAACCCGATGCCTGAAAGCATTGCGCCGTACGGGAGCAGGTTCTGCTTGTCATTTATTATTGCGTCGTAGAGTATGTCAAAGGCTTCCTTGCAAAAGAACTGCGTGAAAGGATTTCCGAGCTTGCTGTCGTATCCCTCCGAAGCCTGTGCTGCCGCGTCGCATGCGGAATTGCGCATGATATTGAAAGGAGTGCCGGGCAAGAAGTACGGGTCTACTATTGCGGCGTCTGCAAGGAACGCCTCGTCCTGCAGGAGCTTTTTCTTGTGATCAAAACTTATGACGGCATAGGTGGTCATCTCTGCACCCGTGCCAAAAGTAGTGGGTATGAGGATCTTTGGGATTCCGGTCATCTTGCCCAGGTACTTGCAGACGTCCATCGAGCTGCCTCCTCCAAGCCCTATGTAGGTGGAAATTTTCTTGCCTTCATAGTTTTTCTTTATGGCCTCGACAGTTTCAATCGCCGGGTCAGGCGTCACCTTGTCATAGACTTCATAGTTCTTTATTCCCATGTAATTCAGCCACTTGTTGTAAATGTCAGGAGTGGTAGTAGTAATGACAAGAGCATTTTCCGGATATTGAAATTCCTTTGCAGCGTTTTCGCCGAACATTATTTTTTTCGGCATCAGCACTTTCCAAGCCATGCCCTATTGGTCGCTTTCTAGGTGTTTTATGTCTTACTTTTGAAGTCGAATTATCATTCCGACAATCACGCCGCCAAACGCCGCGAGGCAAAGCGACAGGACAGTCATGATGAAAGCATCGGCCGATGACAGATATAATCCCGGATAGATCGTGGGCTCGCAGGTGGGAGAATACGATCTGTCTGGTCCAATAACCACATAGTCCTGACATAGCTCGGGCGGATTCAGGATGCCTGAAATGGTGATCAAAAGCAGGGCCGTCCCTGCGGCTATCATGGAGACTCCGATCCATTTGTACAGCCTGTTGGGTTCGGTCACAGACTTCATACTTGTCAGATCGAGCAGCCTGCTATTAAGAGTCGGCGTGTCAATCGCAGCTATACCTGCTCTTTCAACTGCCGTGTCAGCTGGCGCTTTTCCAAGCGCATCAGGTATGCTATGCCAATGACCACAAAGACCTCCACGGCCTTGGCCAGGATCCCAGCGACGTCGATATCTTCGGGCTGGTCATTAGGCGAGAGAGGCGGCGGGAGCGTCACCGAGTACGCATAGAGACCAAGCAG
>DATBMW010000039.1:0-27982 GCA_036554645.1 Nitrososphaera sp. | reverse complement strand
TTGCCTTCCCTCTCAAAGACTTCTGCATCCAGAATCATGTTGCAGTCTGGACAGATGCTCTGAGTGAACCGGATAGTCCGCCTAGCTCCTATGCTCTTGCTAGTCGTATTCGAAATTTGGATTAGATCCATTACTATTACCTTAAGGTCAAGTTCCGGACTTTGTATATAAAGCTAACCTACTAAATCCTAAGGTGAATAGGTTAGAATCTATGCGATTTCCTCACAAAAAACGCCAATTTTTTGTTTGTGAGTCCGGCGTGGATTTCTAGGGTGAATGCCTCAATCCCCTTAAAAGGTAAATATACAGCGCACCCTGTATCTGCAAAGGATTGAGCATTAGCGACAAGTCAAGGAAGGCAATGGAAGACCTTGGCTTGACCAGCTACGAGATACGGGTCTACCTTTCGCTCTTGGAGGCCGATGGTGTGACTGCGCATGACATGTCGAAAAAGTCGGGTGTCCCCTACTCCAAGATCTATGAAGTGCTCAATAGCCTTGAAGATAAGGGGTGGCTCGAATCTGACAGCTCTAGGCCTCAAAAGTTCTTCCCAAAGTCCCCTTCGACGGCCCTTGAAATAATGAAAACCAAGCATGACAACAACTTTCGGGAAAGCCAGGGTACCATTGTGAGCGAGCTTATGCCCATCTACACAAAGAGCGGGATAAAGGAGAGGCCCGAGATCTGGGTAGCGACTGGGATAATGAATATTGCGACCAAGGTAAATGACATTATCCAGAACTCGCAGCAGGAACTGCTGGTAGCCCTGCCCCAGGTAGCCGAGAGTGTCGCCAGACCACTCCAGCCTCTGCTCAGGACGCTGCACGACAAGGGCGTCAAGATAAACATTCTTGCCTCGGCCAAAATGAACCCAGAGACGCTCAAGGCGCTATCAAGGGTTTCAGAAGTAAGGGTCAGGGACGGGCTTTTCGGCGGTGGAGTCATCGGCGATAGCAAGCATGTCGTGATACTTTTTGGCGAAACCCCGGCTGAAGGTGGCAGCGTGGATCCGGTGGCAATCTGGGCGGACCACGTCGGCCTTGCTGCGTTTGCAAAGGGATACTTCCAGTACCTGTGGGATGATTCAAGTCTGCGAGAATCAAAAAGGAAAGCACGATAAAAACGGCGTTATGCCCGCAGAGATAAGGTTAATAGAGTTTGGAGAGAATTGATGAACGCTTTGGGCTCTGTGGTTGTAAAGAAAAAGTCAGCCAGTGACGACGAGGAGCTTTTTGTCGGGACAGCCGAGTCAGAGCACGTAGAGATGTACCTGAAGGCAATATGGTTCATACGGGAAAAGGGAGGAGACGTAAAGATAAGTTCGGTGGCCAAACTCCTGAACGTGACTCAGCCTTCTGTCGTTCAGATGTTGCGCAAGCTGGATGGTTCCCGACTGGTGCGATACACAAAGCGAAGCGTTGAATTGACTGACGAAGGCGAGCGGATCGGCAAGCAGATGATGAGGAACACGAGGTTGCTCGAAGTTCTGATGAAGGACGCGCTAAGGATCGAGATAGACGAAGAAATGGTCTGCGGGATAGAGCACCATATGAAGAACATTTTCACGGATGCACTGTGTACGCTTCTAAAGCACCCCAGAGAATGTCCGCACGGCCACGTGATTCCTAAAGGCAAATGTTGTTCGTAGATATTTATGTCTCGATAGTAGATTTTTTCTGTGGACAAGCGATGACTAGACTAGCCCTACTGATTGATGAGGAAGATCTTGAGTAAGGAGTTTGTCCACTATTCGATCTCTCTAAAGCTTGATAAATGGCTAGTTGGTTCCCATTCCTACCATGGTCCAGATAGAGACTGCGGCTTCCCTTGAGAGCTTTAGGCAATTCATCATCATAAGCACATGCCGTTCTTTCATACCCGAGAGCTACCTCCGCGACTACGAAGTCTTTCCAGAGCGCGAAGAAGGTCCGGGCGCCATCTATATCGAAGCGGCTGACAAGGTAACGCTGAAAAAGATCAGGGAGATGACATTTGTAAACGCCAAGGAAATCCTGGGCATAATCTATTCGTCAAAGAGCGGGAACACCCAGCTAAAGTGGAGGCAGACTCGCAGGAGGGCCGGCAAGGTCCAGGGATTTGCATCTCCGAATGCGTTGGTGAACCTGGTAGAGTCTGGCGTCCTGACGCAAGAGTGGGTTGACAATTACCTAAAGTCTGTCCAGTCGCACGGCGGAACTGATCAGGGAAAGGACGACGGGTCGTCCTCCACCGTTGCCGCAAGCGAAAAGACAGTCTAATCTTATTTTTGCTACGGGGGTTTTTGACAACGTTCTCCTGAGGAAAAGTCTAAACCCGATTAGACCGCATATCAAAGACCCTAGTACCGCGGCGAGAAACGGCGCCTTTTCGATTAGCTCACATGCCGCGTTTCTACAGGGTGCACTCATTAGCAAATCTTCGATCATTCTTTTCGTCTGATACTAGTGTGTGAACGATCTAACTTAACTGGCTTTTGGACTACAGAGAGTTAATGTATTAGACCATGCCACTACATTTCATGTTTGAAGAACTGCTGCAATTTGGTCGCAGCACTCAATCTATTGACAATTGTTGGGGCTTGAATGTTATTTGCGGCCCTGCCTATGATGGGCTAATTACCCTTGGTATGCTTATTGGGGTGGCATCTGCGGGGTTGATCTTGTTCAGACGAATCAGAAAACCTGTCAAAGCCATTAGTTTGAAATAATTGTAAATGGCATGAATAACCGTGTTCTGGGCACCCTTCGGCAGCATACCCAAGTTAAAGTGTCGTACGTGCCATGTCGTAAAGAAACAAGCCGACCCAATGGTAGACGATCTAGTGCTCGACAAATATGGTAACTTTGTTTCAGGTACTTGGTTTTGCCCTAATGGGCACGCTAACGACATCGTTGTTCGTACCAGAATAATATGGGTTGCTTTGATAGTAGGCATTATTTTCATTTTGATAGGCTCGCCGTTCACCCTTTTTCAGACTTTCATATGGCCCGCAGGCTTTTTCTTTTTAGGTATTGCCGTCATTGCCGCGGCAATCTCGTGGTCAGTAGTGGCATTCTTTCTCGGTCGAAGGAAGCAAGAACCACCTTCGCCCTAAAGTACTTGCCAGCTTAATTACAACTTCTAAATTTCGCTGGAGCATGAAGCTGTCTAGCACTCAAGTAACTCATAAGTAATACAAGAATACTGTGTCATTGCAAGCGAAAAGACAGCATGATAGTAAAACCCAGCGGCACTTCGAACAGCGCATTCCTAGTTATTCCTGAAGACGCGGACGATCTCTTTACACTAAGGCGCGTATTGGAAAGTGGCGACAGCGTTATTTCAGATACCTCACGCGTTGTCAAGCCCGTGAAGGATTACGCGCGTCCCGACAAGGGCGAGCGAGTAAAGGTGCGCGTTGCACTAAGGGTGGACCGGGCGCAGCTCGATGCTGCGGTGGACCGGCTCAGGATCTCTGGGGCTATCACAGAGACCGACAACGAGCTCGTCTCAAAGGGCACGCACCATTCCCTTTCTGTGCAAGCCGGCGACACGCTGGTGATAGACAAGGGGCGGAGATGGCAGGACTTTGAGCTAAGGATGCTAAAGAAATCCGGCTCGGGGAGCGCGTTTATCCTGGTCGCGATAGACACGCAGGAGGCTGCAGTCGCCAAGGTCACCGGCACTCACGTCAAGGTAATACCGAACATCTACTCTGGCCAAAGCGGCAAGCGGTACCAGACGAAAAATAATCCAAATATCGAAGTCTTTTTCGCAGACATTGCAAAGACAGTCGCAGCCACATTTGGCGAAGGTGACAGAGTCCTGGTTTTTGGGCCGGGAGAGACTAGGAAGAGGTTCTTTAATTTCCTGGTGAACAGGGGTCTCGAGATCCCGAACGAGAGTGTAAAGGTTGTAGACGGCGTCGACGTCGCTGGAGAGGATGGCGTGTTTGTTTTTCTGCGCTCGCCTGCAATGAAAGAGGCGATGAGCGCAAGCAAGCTTGCAACCGTGTCTTCGCTGCTCGACCAGGTGATGTTGATGGTGAACAGAGGTCAGTCGAAATTCGCGATGGGCCTGCCTGAAGTGTCAAGGGCGGCGGAACTAAAGGCCGTGGAGACTGTGGTATTTTCGGACTCGATCTTTGTAACGTCAGACGAAGGCGAGATTGTAAGAATGTTGAACTCGCTAGAAAGCTATGGCGCGAAAACGTTTGCGGTTGACTCCTCAACTGACATTGGCCTGAGGGTTTCTTCGCTTGGCGGCATTGTGGCGCTTCTTCGATACGCCCTGCGCTGAGGACTCTGCCACCATCCATTCAAGGTAGGACCTTGACACATCGCCCATCGCAAGTTCGATAATTTCAGGAACCTGATATGGGTGCATCCTAGCAATCTCTATTTTCAGCTTTTGAACAGATTTTTTCGTAGTCTTGAACAGCGCCAGGCATTCCTTTTGATCCTCCAGCCTGCCCTTCCAGGAATATATCGACCGGATCTTGGCAAGATTGACGCATGCACAAAGTTTCGCATCCACGACTCCAAATGCAACCTGAGCCGCGGACTGCTCGTTTGGAAAAGTTGATACAATCATGACGCCACGCTGCTTTTGAGCCATGTCCAGACACTGTGATCGCTAGCGAGTATAAAAGAAATTTCTTGCGAGATAGACCGGGAGCTTTGCATCTATTGCAGCGTCTGGCACAGCGGGTTTGCCTTCATTACGATAAAGTCCTGATTAACCATGTTCTTTGAAATGACTTTTTCAAAGTCTGCCTTTGAGCAGGCGATCACAACGGTAGTCTTGTCGGTGTGATAGAGATCAAAAGTGGGACCCTGATGCCTTTCAACGTCGCCGATATAGTCCTTGACTTTGGTTTCAAGCGATGACAAGAGTTCTATCTTGTCGCCCCTCATCTCGTTTGCGTCTAGAGTCCACGCAATTGCAACCTTTGTTCTGCTCGCCTTAAGGTCGCGCTTTTTCAGAGTCGTCCTTATCTGGTCTATCAGGTATTTCACATAGCTCTCTATTCCTTTGATGCTCCCGTTCACAAGATACATCAGCGGTCCCGCACCGTCAAGGGATGAACCGATTATCCGAAGGTCGTAGAGGCCACTGGTAACGTCGTCCACGTATAGATCGGTGAACGTCCCCCGGGTCAGCTCCAGCCCGATGTTGCTGTCAGTCGCCTTTTTGCAGATCTCTAGGATGCTGGCCATCCCGGCATAGTGACTGAGCGTCTTTATCACATGGCTCAGCTCGGCCGAATTGACATCGACAAAACTGACCTTCTGCCGGACATCTGGGTCGTACAACATCTTTGATAGGTTGTTGTCATTCTTTGACTTGACCGAGCCTACAACAGCCTCGCTTGGCCCCACTATGGAGCTCATGGGCAGGTAGTAGTACGACACGTCCCTCTCGACAGACATACCGGTGACATGTTCTATGAGGGCAATGTTTTCGTTATTGCCGCCCACGCCGGTAGGAAGCATGTAGACAACGGAAGCTCCCTTTTTGAGCGCCTTTATCGTGTCCCTGAACTTTGTCGTAACGTCGCTTTTTACATCCGGCCCCACCTTTCTGATCCTTGGGGCAAAGAAAACGTATGACGCATTGCTAATCGCGACGTCGATAGGCTCGAGGTCGAGCAGCGGCTCGTCTTCGATGAGCGAGCCCACGTTTGGATACGTGCGCGCAATGTCGGGCTTTAGCGAAATCGCCATCCGCACCGATTCGTCTATGAGCGACACCTTTGTGCCCTTGACCGCAATGGAAGACGCGATCTTGTAGCCTTCGGTAGAAAGACCGTACACGGCAACGGCAGAGGCACTCAAAGTCTAGACTGAGCTCCCACAAGCATCCCCAAGACGCACTCGGCTTATCTACTAGGGTAGTTAAAGAAAAGGTTTTTCCATTAGCTTCTAGCTAGGCTTTATGTTTGAAGATCTGGTTCGACATTTTGACACCCAAGCAGGTGATGTTCTTCAAGCGCGCCGTCTCCCTGCTCCGCGAGTCCGGCCACCAGGTGCTCTGCACAACGCGATACTACCGCGAAGCTGTAGAGCTTGGCAGGATCAAAAAGCTGGACCTTACCATAGTAGGAAGCCATGGCGGCGCAGACAGGTACGACAAGCTGCGCCTCAGCGCCGGGAGGACCTTTGACCTTGCAAGCGTTGTCAATCAGTTTGGGCCTGACGTCGCTCTGACTTTTTCTTCTCCTGAAGGAGCCAGGGTTGCCTATGGCCTTGGGATCAGACAGTTTGCGTTCAATGATTCGCCTCACTCGGAAGCTGTTGCTAGGCTGACTGTTCCGCTCGTGACCAAGTTGTTTTGCCCGTGGATAATCCCCTATTCTGCATGGGCGCCGTACGGCATAGCTCGAAAGAGTGTTGTTGGATATAGGGCACTTGACCCTGCGGCATGGCTCAAGCATGACGACGGTGTCGAAATGGAACCGAGACCGAACACGGTCCTGATCCGTCTTGAAGAAAGCAAGGCCTCCTACGTGGCCGACAAGGGGCTGGGCACCGTCGACCTGGTTGACCGTCTGGTCGAGTCGCTGCATCGCTCCGCCGATGTTACCCTCCTGTGCAGATACCAGGACCAGATAGAGGAGGCTGAATCAAGGTACGGAGGAAAGGTACGGGTGCTAAGAGAAGTTGTTGACGGAACCGAGCTTGTCAGGTCTGTCCAGCTTTTCGTCGGCGCGGGCGGGACAATGACAGCTGAGGCGGCCCTTCTGGGCAAGCCGACTATTTCCATAACCCCATTTGGTTTTCATGTCGAAAAATACCTGGTAAGGAGCGGCCTTGTTAGAAAGGCGACGGACGCCAGGATGCTAGTAAGGTTGGCCAGGAAAATGATGTCTGACAAAAAATACCAGGCCCTGCAAAAGAAAAGGGCAGCGCGAATACTTGGCGGAATGGAAGATCCGACTGACAGAATGATTGCCGCTGTAAACTCCGTAAGATTATAAATATGCCAAAGATAGCTGGACTTACGCCCGGAAGCCCGGTGGAGGAAAAAATTTCCGCCGAATGTAGCGGCCAAGCATAGGGGCCTTTGGAGCCCTTGACCCCAGTTCGAATCTGGGCCGGGCTATTACAATAACTCTAGTTCCTCACTCTGTCGACTGGATTAATGCAGGTAACCCCGTCTTCGATCGTTATTATGAAGGAAATTATGGTCCCATTAAGGTCGCCAAGGACGGATGAGGGGACTTTTCTCACCTTCACGAAATCGTCGCCGACCCTGAGCTGGCCCGGAGAATTGAACGTAGCGGAGACCAGTTCTATTCCATTAGTGCAATCTTTGTTCGACGCGACATTCACCACATGTGTATGAAGTACGCTGTCGCCCACGTCGTCCTGGTCTTCGCTGTCAAGGATTCCGGCATGGGTCGCTACAGCGAGCAGACCCTTTCCTCCGTCGGCAAGTGCTGCAAAGCCATAAGCAGGTCTTTCTATGGTTGGAGCGACGTCTCCTGCTACTTCAACCCGCATCGCAACTCTGTTGTCTGTCCATAATCTGGTGTCCTGAATGTCAAGGTAGTCGGGGGTAACAACAATGATCTTTACCGGCACGGGCCTGGATTTCGCACCATGCTCGTCGACAGCCCGAAAGATTACGCCATATGTGCCCACGAATGGGTGACCGTCTTCGAATGTAATCGAGGCTGAGGTCTGGCCTTCAGACATCTCGACGAATTCGTAGAACGCCCCCGGTGGGAGAGGCGTGTTGATGATGTCGACAAAGTCTCCGTCCCTGTCAGTCGCATCTAGGGCAATGTTCGCGCTTATCCCCTGTCCGGCTTCAAACGTAAACACCTGGCCGGCTGTCGGGAAGTTAATTACCGGACGGTGGTTTGGCTGCGCGAATGAAGGCAATATCGTAAGCGCAAGCACAGAAATCAGGGCTATTGACAGATACTTCGCCGCTTTTCCTTTCTCTGTCGTAGTGTAAGATAATCTAGGCTATTATAAAAGGGCTGTCGATTCATCTTCGCTATGGGCTACATCCGGGCTATTACAATAAATACGCTGTAATGACAGCCTTGTGCCGTGGCCAGAAGGCAGGTCTATGTCACAAGAAATGTTCCGGGCCCGTGTGTTTCAATTCTTTCAAGAGAATGCGAAGTTACCCTGCACAAAAGAGCCGACCCGCCCACCAGAAGAGAGATGTTAAAAAACATCGCCGGCAAGGACGGGCTCCTTTGCATGCTCTCCGACAAGATTGATGCCGAGTTATTGGACACAGCTGGACCGAATCTGAAGGTCGTAAGCTCCTACAGCACGGGCTATGACCACATCGATGTAAAGGCAGCTACAGCAAGGGGCATACGCGTGATTTTTACAGCAGATATTCTTGCCGAAGCGACAGCCGACCTTACTTTTGCTCTTATGCTGGCGTGCGCTCGAAACGTCGTGAAAGGAGACATGTTTGTCAGGAAGGGCAGATGGCAAGTAGGCTGGATGCCAGATCTTTTCTTGGGTAGCGACGTCCATGGAGCGACTCTTGGAATCATTGGCCTTGGCAGGATTGGCTGTGCGGTCGCGCGCAGGGCCAGGGGGTTTGGCATGAGGGTGATCTATAACAACCGTAACCGAAATGTTGAAGCAGAGAATGATTGTTCAGCATCCTTTGTCGAACTGGATGATCTTTTCAGAGAGAGTGATTTTGTCTCCGTCCACACCAGTCTGAACAGCTCGAGCCGACATATGGTAAACCTCGGGAAGCTGAAATTGATGAAAAAAACCGCGTTTCTTGTCAATACTTCCAGGGGATCTGTTGTCAATGAGGCCGATCTGGCAAGGGCTATAAAGCAGGAAATAATTGCAGGCGCCGGCCTTGATGTTTTTGAAAGAGAGCCGCTGGCGAAGGCCAGCCCCCTGATGCGGCTGCGAAATGTTGTGCTCTTGCCTCACATAGGCAGCGCGTCAGTGGAGACTCGGTCGAAAATGGGCGAAGTCGCCGCCGCTAACCTGATAGCGGTTCTGAAAGGCAGAGAGCCTGACCCAAAGTTTGCTGCAAATTAGGCAGGTTACTTAACGCATGAAAAGCAGACTTAACCAGTTTCCCATCGTTTCTTTTTCTTATCGTATTCCGCCCTGCTGTAAACAGGCCTTGCAGGGTGTCCCATGACAACCGTGTCCGGTGCAACGTCCTTGGTCACAACCGATGCCATCGCAACGACGCTGTTCCTGCCCACCCTAACTCCAGGTTTGAACACCGCCCGTCCGCCGATTATTGCCCCATCTTCGACCACGACTCCCACCATTTTTGGGCTCATGGGATAAGGATCGTTCGTAAATGCCGCTGCGGGTCCGATAAAGACGTTATTCCCGATTGTTGTCAGAGGCGGAATGTAGACAGATCCTTCAATTCTGGTGTTGCTCCCTATCTTTACCTTGTAATCCACGTGTGTCAGCGATCCTATCATTACGTTGTCGCCTATCTCTGCTTCGCTGCCAACATATGCAAAATGCCAGATCTTTACGTTCTTGCCTATCTTTGCAGTGGCGGCGACGTAGTTTGTAACTCCGGGAGGAGCAGAGTAGCTGCCCAATGTTTCAGAGATGCCATGGATTTCCTTGCTTTATAACTTTCTCAGGGATCTTGTCCTGCCATTTCTGAAGAAATTCAATGTCATTTTGCTTTTCGCGCAGCTCATCCGGTAGCATTACGGGGATCTCCTCCCTTATCGGATAGAACCTGCTGCATTTTGTGCAAAAGAGGACGCCTTCCTTTACCATCTGGCCCTCGGAGACTATTTCGAACAGTTCGAGCGGGTAGTGCTTGTCTATGGGACAGGCGAGTATATCCAGCATTGATTTTTTCATTATGGCTTCAGATCCAGATAAACCGGGGAGCCGGTGTTGCTTGACAGGATTGCCGCTTCGGCGACCCTAGTAACATTGGTCGCGTCGGCCGACGTCACCACGATTTCAGCCTTGCCTGCGATAGCATCGACAAAGTTCCTCAGCTCCAGGGTCAGGGGCTCCTGGAACTGCCTCCGCGGGACTATGGTCGCGTCGGCGTGATCTATTCTAATTTCCTGCGTCAGAAAATCTCCGGTGATTATTCCGTCGGTGCAAACTGCACTAAAAGTCCGGACCTTCTTGGGGGTCAGCCAGTTCGAAGCGATTATCGCGACCTTTTGGCCCTCAAAGCCTAGCATGATTGTTGCGAAATCCTCAAAGGAATGGAACCGCTTGCCTGCGCGAGAAAAGACTACGTTTGGCCGGCTCCCGAAAAGAAACATCGCTGCATCGATGTCATGGACCGAGGTGTCGTATATCACTCCCACGTCCTTGACGTGCAGGGGCATCCTGTTTTCCCGGTGGAACTCTATCATCATCGGGTCGCCGTACATCTTGCCTTCAATTAGCTTTTTCGTGTCGCTCACTGCCGGATTAAATCGCTCCACATAGCCCGATGTCAAAATGACCTTGTGCTTGTCTGCAGCCTGCATAAGTTCCTCGCATTCCTTGGACGAAAACGACATGGGCTTTTCCACAAAAGTATTGATCCCCTTTTCGATGGCTTTCTTGGCAACCGCCGCGTGGGTCTTTGTGGGCGTGCACACCAGGCATCCATCCATCCTCTGCCTGTCGAGCATTTCATCGATTGAAGAGTATGAAGCGACGCCATACCTGTCTGCCAGCTCCTTGGCGCGTTTGCCATCGAGGTCGCAGACTGCCGCAAGGCATCCAAAGTCGTTCAGCACTCTGGCATGGTTCTTTCCCCAGCCTCCAACTCCTGCGATTGCTATCTGCAGCCCGTGCTGAGAATCTACCAAACCGGAGTAAGCCACTCCTTGAATTCCTTGCTGTCAGAGGACACTATCTTTTCGTAAGCGTCACGGATCCGTTTTGTCACCGGCCCTTCCCTTCCGCCGCCAACCGCGTGGCCATCGATGCTTGTAACGGCGATGATTTCAGCGGCGGTGCCGGTCAGGAATATCTCGTCTGACAAGTAAAGCTCTGTCCTTGGTATCGGGCGTTCCATAACTTCGTATCCCAGGCTCTTTGCAATTGCCATTGCGCTCTCTCTTGTTATGCCTTCAAGGGCCGAGTCTGCAAAGTACGGTGTGTAGATCCTGCCCTTCCTCACCAAGAAAATGTTTTCTCCAGAAGCCTCGCTGACATTTCCAGAGAGGTCAAGCAATATTGATTCATCGTACCCATTGCGCTTGCTCTCCTGGGTCGCCAGCACGGAATTTAGGTAGTTGCCAGCTGCCTTGGCCAGGGGAGGGGTGGTGCTGTCGTGAATCCTTCGCCATGACGAAACGCATGCCTTGATCCCTTCTCCCTTGAAGTACTTTGCAAACGGAAATGTAATGATGATAGTGTGGGTGGGCGATTCCTTTGTGACATTCAGGTCGATGCCATGGTTTCCTACAAAAGAAAGTGGCCTGATGTAGCAGGATTCCTTGATGTTGTTCTTTCTCAAAAGCTCAACAGTCGCATCGCAAAGCTGCTTGACTGAATAATTCATCGCAAAAGAATAAACGCTGGCCGAGCGGCGCAGCCTCTCCATGTGGTCCTGCAACCGAAATACAAACAGGTTATTCTTGGCCGCATACCCCCGAACCCCTTCAAAGACTGCTGTGCCGTAGTGGAGGGCGTGAGTGACGACGGGCACTGTGGCCTCATGCCACTTGACAAACTTGCCGTCAAACCAGATAAACTCGCCTCCTTTTGCCTTCATTATCGTACAGAGGCAGATTTTGTGCCGGCTTATAAAAATCTTGAATTAGTGATAGCCTTCTTCTGGAAACTTCATGCCCATCACTCGCTTTGTGTTGTCTTCCATTGCCGCAAAGTGCTCTACTACATGCCAATTCCTTGCTATCAGCTCGGCCACCTTGGCCGGCACTTTTTCACGCCACGACTCTTTTTCTCCTCCTTCCAGTGCCTGCCTGTACATCAGGTTCTTGACGGCAGAGGATGATATCTCATGTCTGCTGGCCCTGAGCGGATGTAGCCTGTATGCCTTGAGCATAAGCCGCTCGGCCTTGTCGCCTGTGTATGACACAAACTTTTCTTCTTTTACCTGTGCGATTATCTGATTTCTAAGTATCCACGATCTGGAAGATAATAGCGGCGGGAGATATTTCGAAAACGGCGAGTGGAAGGAATAGTCCGGAAGTACCTTCAGCCCATCACCAAAGACAGACTCTACCATTTCTTTTCTCAGCTCGTAAGAAAAAGGGAAGCTTCGCGTGTTTACTTCCTTGCCGTCCTTCAGAAAGCGGACGGGAAAGACATAGATGCGGTAATCCTGCTCCTGGAGAGACGATATTATCGCTTCATGAGCCTTTGTCATCGGGTTCAGGTGCGCAAGATATATCGCCGCTGTTTTCGTCATGCCTTGATCCTAGATTAGAATGGGCATATAATAAGAAAAAGTAGATGCAGGTCTAGCCTTTCTTTATCTCTATTTCAATGGTGGACACGTTTCTAGTCCTGCCGTCCTCAGACTGGACTGTCTCGGAACCTATTCTTACGTCGCCTATCTTGTATCCTGCAGTTTCCATCCTCTTTAGAGTAATCTGCGATACGTCGACTGCCCTTCCAATGCTCAGGCCCCGGGCCTTGATGGTGACTACCGGCTGGTTTGCCAGCTGGATGAGCGTTGATGTAACGTATGTCATGAGTGGCTTCTTGCCGATGTATATGGTGTCATGCGGCCCTTCCCTGCGCTGTGGCGGCTGCTCTTGGTGCGATGGTTGTGTTTCTGACATGCACCTGATAGCACCTTGGGGATAATTTAATCTATGGTAAGGAGGACTGCCCTACGCGCATCGCGGCTTTTTGCATCAGAAATATTCCGCACCGGTGATGCTATAGATAATTAGATACAAATATCTCGAAAAGCAAAAGGCAATAGTTGTTTGACAAGAAGGTCGGATGGAAAGTGGAATACGACGATTCATTTTACAAGATTTATGACTGGGACCGCAATCTGGCCGGCTACTTTTTTCCGCATTATGGCGACATCAAGCCAAAGGAAAAAGAAGACGAGGTGATTGAAATGCTCAACAAGGACCACGCCACGGTTCCTGAAGCGACTCTCCTGGTGCCAATGGTCAAGCTGGGGCTTTTGGATAACCAGGAAGGCATGGACATTGATTTCGTAATTGCCTCGCTTGAAATGAATGCGCAGCGATCCGGCGCGTGGAAGCAGTGGCTGCAGGGCAATGCCAGGTCTTTTGGCATTTTCGGAGTGGAAGTCCACACTGCAAGGGAGGACCGCAACATGCTTTCGATAGGCCTGGGAATGTCAAAATCCATCAAGTTGGGGGAGAAGGAAGTTCTTGGCCTGCTGACCCCGTTGCTCGGAAAACTGCACCAGGACGGGCTTCTCTGATATTTATATGAGCTCGCCGCGATACGTGGCGAGATGAAGGTCCAATTCGCGAACCACCTGGTATGCCTGCATCACCCCGAAAAACAGCTCCGCCTGACGCTCGACAGCCTTGCAATGGACGGTGCCAACGAGTGTTCGGAAGGGCTCCTAAGGTGCAGTGAATGCAGTGCTACTTATCCAGTAATTCAGGGGATCGCGATTGTCGTCAGGGACTTTGCGGCGTACGCGTCAGGCAGGTCGCAGACATTTGGCAGGTGGCTTTTGGACAGCAAGACAAAGGAAATGAAAGACTTTTTGAAGCAGAGCGGCTCGAAACTCTCGGCTGGCAGCGCTTCAAATGACAGGTATGAGGAGGGAGGCAGCTGGTTCGTCCCGTACCGGTGGACACAGTACGATCATTCGACTGAAGACAGGCTGCTGAAGTCGCTTAGATGGCGCCTAAAGCCAAATGAAGTCTATAACAGAATCGTTCACGGCATCAACCCAAAGATGGACGGCATTGTTCTTGATATGGCGTGTTCGATGGGTTACAGCACCATGCTTCTCGCCTCAAAGTACGCATTTGCAGTAGGCGTCGATACGTCCTTCTCATTTATCCGTGAAGCAAGGAAAAAGATGTACGAATTAAAGCACGGCAACGTAGAATTCTGTGTCGCAGACTCGCTTGACACGCCTTTCTCTCCGGGCAAATTCGACCTGGTTCTGGCACTGAATCTGCTAGAGCTAGTGGATCCTGAAAAACTACTTGGGTCGGCGCACAGGCTCCTGAAGCCGCATTCAGACTTGATATTATCTGATCCGTATGACTACAATCGCGATCCGCCCCCGAAGAGAACCTTCAACGGCCAGTCGTTCAGAAGGTTCGTAGAAGATTCCGGCTTTGAATTGGCAGAGCGCAGCGCCAAGGAGGAGTCCTTCATTCCATGGATGATGAAGCTGAATGAAAGAGCGTATATGGTTTATTTCGTTGATTACATCAAGGCCAAGAAAATTTCCAAGCAGAAATTCTAGCGTGCGATGGGTTTAATAACACATCTCCATGAAGAGCAGCCATGCCAACCGCATACGTCCTTATCAATTGCGACTTGGGTTCTGAAGAAGAGATAATTCGGGAGCTCAAGAAAATATCAGGAGCCGTTGAAGTCAGTGGAGTATATGGGGTATACGACGTAATAGCCAAGATAAGCTCTGACAGCATGGACAAGCTGCGGGAAACAATAACTTGGCATGTTAGACGCATCGACAAGGTAAGATCCACCCTCACGATGATCGTAATAGAGGGTCAGGGCGAAAAGAAAAACTAGGTCTATCAGGTTTATCTGTATCGCCTCATTCTTCCATGATATGAATTCCGTGCAGGCGATGGAACAAGAGATCAAGAACCAGCTTTTATATTTGCAGAATCCGCAGCTGCAAGATCCTGTTGACGGCTGCGTTTTCGTTGGAGCAGGCGACTCGTACGCCGCTGCATTGGCCGCACAGGACTTTTCAAACAACAAGGCGCTCTGCCTGTCTCCGGTGGACGTGGCTCTCAATCCTGCATTGGTGGGCAACCGGACGGTTTATTTTGTCTCAGTCTCTGGAAACACCAGAGCAAACATACTGGCTGCAAATGCCGTCAAGAGACGCGGTGGAAGAGCTGTAGCGGTAACTGCAAAGCCGGAGAGCCCTCTGGCCACAGCGTGTGGAGAGGTAATCAAGCTGGATTACGAGGCTTCCGGCGTGACGACGGCTGGCACTATTAGTTTCATGGCAACCTTGATTACTTGCCTTTCCATCACTACAAAACTGCGAATTCCAAACCATACCAAACTATTCAGCCAGGCAACAATCCAGGCCGAAAAGGCAGCGGACCTGCATGACAGAGAAGGATCGAACTTTCTTTTGGGAAACGGCTCGCTTTTTCCTGTCGCGGCGTACGGTGCATTCAAGTTCAATGAAGTTCTCGGCGAGAAGGCGCTGTACTATTCTATCGAGGAATTCTGCCATTCCCCAATTTTTAGCATCAAGAATAGCGACAACGTTTTTGTGCTGGGCGGTAAAAAAGACAACGGCCGGGCACTCGATTTGCGGCTGCGGAGTGAAGGGTTCGACTCTTGCCACGCTGACTTTGGTCCAGGTAGTGCCCTTGATTCAATAATCCAATCCACCTTTTTTGTGCAGTTGTTGGTGCTATCGATCGCAAAGAAGCGAGGGGCAACCGATTGCTATTTTCTAAAGAACAAGAAATTACTTCAGGTGAGTTCCGATTTCATTTACGGCTGACTGGTAGCTCTGGCTCGTTTCCCCATTCGCCCCAAGACCCGAGGTACATCCTTACGTTCTTGTATCCAAGCATCTTTAGAACTAGGAAGCTATTTGCGGCGCGATAACCTCCCTGACAGTACGTTATCACTTGTGCGTCCTTTGGGATCTGCGCATAAATGCGCCGGAGTGCCTCAGGGTCTTTGAAGGAATCCTGTGAAAGGTTGTCGTTCCAATCGATGTTTATCGCGCCTGGGATGTGGCCGGCTTTTGCGGCGCGAACTGTCGACCCGTCGTACTCTTGCTGCGAACGGGCGTCGACGATGACTGCTTTCTTGCTTTTCGCTGCGGCGCTTACCCGTGCCACATCCGCCAGAATACGACGATCGGGTTTTCCCCTGAAACTAGAGTGGACGAAGGGATTGGTCTTGGTTTCTGTCTTGTATCCCCGGGCCTTCCACGTATTCATGCCGCCATCGAGCATCGCGACACCGTTGTGTGAGAAATACAGGAGCAGCCATACGCCTCTGGCAGCCGAAGAACCCGAAATGTCATCATAGAACACCACAAGCTTTTTGGGCGTGACGCCAATGTTTGACAACAAGACCCTGGTCTGTCGCTCGAACTGCAATATGCCTTGTTTTGAAGTGTCTATCCAGTGAAAATGCATGAGATCGACATTGAGCGCACCCGGGATGTGTGACTCCGCGTAGCTTGCAAAAGGCCTGACATCAACCAAAAGCAGGTTCTTGTCTCCCAGCATGGAGCGCAGCCTATCCGCGGAAATCAGCATGGACATCCCGTTGCAAGACTTTTTAACAGTGTCAATAATATCTATTGCTGCAACGTGCTGGAGCAAACGTGATTGGCTAGGAAATCAAAGGCGCCGGAACCCAAGCCTGCCGGGACTGCAAGGAGCAGCCGCCTCGAGTCGATACGGGATGCACACAATACCCAAAAGATGAGCCGGACCACCCGCATGGAGGACTACCTCGAAGTTATCTATGAGCTGATAGAAGACAAGGGTTATGCCACTACGGTCGATATCTCCAACTATCTTAACGTTAGTTCGCCAAGCGTAACAAAGATGCTTCAGCGCCTGAACGAATCCGGCCACATCAATTATGAAAAATACAGGGGGATCAGCCTCACAGAATCGGGAATGGCCGTTGCGGAGAACATGCATGAACGTCATGGGGTCCTGGCAGAATTTCTAAAAATGATTGGAGTCGAGGAAGAAACGGCGAACAGAGATGCGGAGGGCATTGAGCATCACCTTCATCCCGAGACGCTGCAAAAGCTCGAGGAATTTATCAGAATAGTCAAGGGTCAGGGAATCCCGGGTTTTCGCTAGCGCCTAGCCAGGAACACCTTTATCTCCTCTCCCCCGAGCATCGCGTTAACTATTTTCCTGCCCGCCTCTGACCGTTTGTCTATCTTTACTCTGGCCTTTTTGCCCACCTGGCTGCTGATCACCAGTTCATCATCCACGTATACGTCGACCGTGCGTCCAATGACACTATCGTCAACCATGATGTTGACGGAGGGGCCCGATTCGCTGACTTCAAAATCGATCTCTTTTCCAAGCGTCGGGATCTTGGCTTCCACATCTATCTTGACCCCGAGCATGTCCTCGAGCTCTGACACCGTTGCGCCTCCCCTGCCTATCAGCCTGGGAGCCGCTTCCTTGCTGACCCTCACCTGTACTTTATTGTCAGAAACGATATTGACTTCGGCGTGCGGATCGAACTTGCGCACATAGTCCATTATCCGCGATTGGGCTAGTTTCCTTATGCCGGTTTGCGCGCCCTGGTTTTCCGGGGAGAGCTTTGATACTGGTACGACGACATTCTCTTCGCCGTAGGTGTAAATCTCGTATTCTATCGCACCGGATTCGAAATCCCGGACCTCTACCAGCGGCCTCGCAAGATCCGCTTCCGTCATTCCTGTGGGCACTCTCACTGTGAGGTTCAGTTCGTAGACTTTTTTGATGTCACCATCTCGCACAAAAATTATCGTATCCAGTATGTGCGGTATCATGCCTAGCTCGACTCTGCCCATGAACCTCTGTATGGCGTCAAGTGGACTGCTGGCATGCACCACTCCCACCATTCCTACGCCGGCCAGCCTCATGTCAGCAAAGACTTCAAAGTCTTGGGCCCTCCTCACTTCATCAAAGATTGTGTAGTCGGGCCTGACCAGCAAGAGTATGTCTACAGCCTTTTCAAAGCTACCTTCGAGTGGACCATATTGCGTGACTTCGTCAGGGACCTGCAGATCCCGGGGCGATTCAAATGTCTTCACAATCTTGTTCCGGTCAACATAGAACTTTGCCAGGCTGCTTGCCAGCGTGCTCTTGCCTGAGCCTGGAGGACCCGCGATGATGATCCCTTCGGCCTTGCCCGACAATCTTTCCATCAGCTTTTCGCTGGTGTCGTAATCCGAGAGCGACAGCTGGACGATGGGCCTCACGATCGTGACCTCAAGCCCGTCCGAAAAGGGCGGTCGGGTTATCGCTATCCTAAAGTTACCATACTGGATTACAGTCGCGCCGCTCCGGCTGATCTCTATCGACCCGCCACCAGTCACACGGCTTGCCTCCGAGACTTCCCTTATGATATTCGTGATCTGGGCTGATGTGAGTTTTTCTTCACTGGTTTTTACCAGCTGGAACTCGCCAGGCCTGCCTCGCTTTGCCATCGGCAGTGTGCCTTCCTTCAGGTGGACGCTCATCGTGCTGTCGTCAAAGTATTTTTCAAACGCCAGGTCTGTCGTCTTTGTGGGGGCGCGTATGTGAAGAGCCTTGATGCCCTGCGCCTCGGCCACCAGCGCCTGGACATAGTCCGCAGTGATAAGTGTTGCAGATTCCTGCATGGCAACGTCTTTGATTATCGCGTCAATCCTGCCATGCTTTGCCAGGCGTATGTCGTCGAAATCCGGCCGCTGGCCTACGAAACGGAGCTCGATGTTTCGCGGTGAGAACAGATCGCGCATCTTTTTTATTTCTGCCAGTCCAACAAAACCGTGTTCCTTGTTGGTAGAGGCCTGTGACTGAAGTTCGTCCAGTACCGCAAGAGGAATGATTATCTGGCTGCCTTCTTCAATCCGTCCGGATTCAACCATCTTCGTTATCTCTCCGTCGATAATTATGCTTGTGTCAAGTACGAATTTCCTGTCGGTCAAACGGGTGTAGCTCCGGCCTGCGTGTTTAAAGCGTTTGTCATGGCAAGACCATACTTAAATAACGTTTTATGGCTGGTGCAGCGAAATGACTGCAAGGATGGCCGGGAGTAACAATTCGAAAGTTAGTATTTTCTGTAGATTGTCACCTGCGATTCTGGCAGCAGTACTCGTTTCTTCTTTGAGCGCTGCCCCTGCGTTTGCAGCCACGTACTACTCTAGCCAGACGAATTTTGATGAAACGTCGGTGCCTGTTGCCAGCTATTCCTGGGACCAGTCAGAGATCGAGACCTGTATATACAAGGACGGCAACGTAAAGAACTCTTACTATGCATGGACAAAGCTGGCGGTACAAAAGTGGCGTCAGGCCCTCCGCGAATACACAAACAGCCAGCAGGACTGGACCATAACGGCAAGATATGTAAAGTCGCAGGCAGCACTTGAAACCTGCGACGTAAAGATCTACATTTATGACAGCTACAAGGATTTTCCGGACTACCCTTCTCAGACAGGGGCTTATACATCCGTAAAACAGGAGGGTCGTGAGCAGATGGATTCAAGGGTCTATCTCTCTCCCTTCATACTCCATGGAGACGGCAAGACAGAATTGAACCTACCCTCGTACGCGTTCAGGAACTCGGCGATGCATGAAATCGGACACGTGCTCGGCCTTGGACACATGAAATCGGACAAGGGCTACCTGATGTCGCCCCAGTTCGACTTTCATGAGCAGGATCAGGAGCACCCTATTACGACTCTTGAACTCAAGACCCTTATCGGGATATATGACGAAGATGGGTTCGAACAGCGACGGCTCCTTTGAGCCATGACGCCAGCCCTCCTCAAAATCTCTATATAGGAACTCTGGCGCAGTCCTAAAGATGAATCTAGAATGCTATCAGCAGGCCGGCAGGATAGCATCAGAAGTAAGGGAGAATGCGCGCAAAAAGTATCACGTGGGCTCGACTCTGTTTGAAATCTGCGAGTCGGTAGAGGCGCAGATACGGGGCATGAAGGGCGAGCCTGCGTTCCCAGTCAACGCAAGTCTTAACGAAATCGCTGCCCACTACACCGCCGAACCTGGTGACACCACTATCGTGAAGGAAGGTGATGTTCTAAAGATTGACATTGGGGTCCACGTCGACGGCTACATTGCCGACACTGCGGTAACCGTGTGCTATGATCCGAAATTTGAGGCGCTCGTAAAGGCAGCAGAAGCAGCCCTTGGGGAAGCAGTACGAATGGCCAGGGCAAATACAAGGGCAAGCGATATCGGGAAATTGATAGAATCCACCATCACAAAATTCGGGTTCAGGCCGATACAGAACCTGAGCGGCCACTCTTTGCAGCAATACACCATTCACGCCGGCAAGTCCATACCAAACATCTGGACAAGGGGATCTTCTTTTTCGCTCATTGCGAATGAAGCATACGCGATTGAGCCCTTTGTCACTACTCACGATGGCCAGGGTTGGGTTTACGAAGGAAAGACTCGGAATATCTTTGGAGTTTCTTCCCGCAAGCCCGCCAAGGAGTCGGGCGCTGACGAGCTCTTGGAGGTCATCTGGAACAGGTATAAAACACTGCCATTCGCTCTTCGTTGGCTGACGGACAAGTATGAGGAAAAGGAGACACGCCGGCTAGTTGACGTCCTCGTCAAGAAAAAGAACCTTCACGCCTATCCGATATTGGTTGAGGGTCACGGCAAAAAAGTTGTCCAGGCAGAGCACACCCTCATTCCCTCCGAGACAGGCGTGAACGTCATCACTCTCTAGTTCTTGATCTCTTCCGGATACTCGCCATAAATGGCAGTAATGAGCGTATTTTGAGATTCGCATTTCTTGCACTGCGACCCTGTTCTATACACATAATCGTTTTCCTCGAACTGCCTCCTTGACTTTTCACCGCAAGACTGACAGGTCTGTTCCGTGAATATTTCCGGCTTTACTTCCTTTTTCTTTCTGAATAACAATCCTACTGCCCGACCCCCAGGGTGTTTCCAACACCAATAACCAGTACTGACTGACCCGCTGATGTCTTGTCATCGATCACGGAATATACCGTGCTTGTAACCTTGTCAAACGAGTCCGCAATTTCCTTGCGCATTATGGTGATCGCATCGCCTACTGACTGCTTGACAATTATGGCGTAGACCGGAATATCCAGTTTGGTAGCGACCTCTTCTATCTGGTACTTTTCAACGCCTATTCCGCCGATCGCCGCGCCTATTCCCTCCGCGACATCGCCTGTCCTCTCTCCTTCCAGTTTCAGCGCCGCGTCTATCATGATGATGGCGTCTAGCCTTAATCCGAAATCACCCGCGAGCCGGCTTATCGCCTCACCTGGCCTGCCCACCGTACCGGTCGGACCCTCTGCCTTGAGAAGATACACCTTTCTACCGTTATACTCGCTCTCGCTCCATACCATTTCTTTTGCGGCCAGTTTCTTTTCTTTCCCAAGCATCATCTTGCCGACGATCATTGGGCCTATGCCGTCGCCAATTGGCTGTCCGAGCTTGAAAGCGCCAATTGCTTTTTGAAGTGCCTCGGCCTCTTCAAGCAGCAGCGGCATGACCATCTGCAGCTGGACCAGCACAAACATGCTGGTGGTGCGCTTGCCCATCAGGTAAAAGTGTCGAACGACTTTGTAGATCATGTTGAGCGCGGTTGCGGCTTCAAGAATGTTTTCCATCCTCGAAACGTCGCGGTCACTTCCCCCCTGGCAGAGTTTCTTGACCTCGGCGCGCATCCTTTCGTCTCTTGTCCTCATGATGTGGTCCAGCTTGCGAACAATGCCACTGGGATCGAGATCTACTG
Source organism: Nitrososphaera sp. (assembly GCA_036554645.1). Classification (GTDB taxonomy): domain Archaea; phylum Thermoproteota; class Nitrososphaeria; order Nitrososphaerales; family Nitrososphaeraceae; genus Nitrososphaera. The sequence continues at coordinate 6,389 of DATBMW010000039.1, read as the reverse complement.
GCATTATCGTAAAATATTCCAAGAGTCTGTCGACGCCAGTACTTGGGTCCGCAATCGGCCTGATAGAGGCCTTCACATAGTCGATCGCTTCTTTTCTTGCATTTTCCTTCATCGTTTTCAGCTTTACAAGCGAATGCGAAATTTCGTTGAGCAAGATGCGCGACTGGAACTTTTGGGCGTACATCATGAAAATAGGAACCATCGCAAGCGAAGCAATCGTGACCCACATCCATGGACTGTTCGGATCGGTATCCGAACCACCGAAAAGGCCCTCAAGCTGCGACAGAAACTGAGAGAAACCTGACATATGGTTGCCTTGTTCCAAGTCGAATTTGTCGTTTAGCTCAATTTAAGGTTACTCGAGCTTGGAACAATCATTTTTTCAGATGGCACGCGCACTGACACTTTGCCAGTTTGACGTCAAATGAACAGTCGTGCCCAGGTCCGCAGGCATCGTTCATCGGCCACTCCCCCGGGCAATCCCCGTGCCTGTCACGCTTGCAAAAGAACGTCAGCATCCATGCTCGATTTGGTGCTGCACAAGATTTAATGCTTTGGATTACAGCTGGATGTTGAACAGCTGGGGGGCGTAAATCGAGCCTTCACGAACACGCTTTACCTTTGCCACTGACAGGTAATGTGGCCATACCGTCACCATTATGCACCCCTCTGGCACTCCCTCCGGCACCTCGATGACTACGATATCGTTGATATCAACGCCATATTCCGCGAGCTTCTCCTTTGAAGAAGCCACGTGGTCTACCGGCATGCCGCTGCTATACACGTAAACCTTGCCGGTATATTCTATTTTTTCTGCTGCCATCTGTGTAGGTGACGTTACGCGGGGCTCGCACAAAAATGTATCTAGTAGCTAGTCGGAGCCGGCGTCACCGAATATCAATTTCATTTCGTCAAACGTGAGCTTTTCGCCGCTTGACATCTTTTTCATGGCCGCTTCTTTCAGCGTATTCCATCGGTCCTGATATTCCTTGTCTCGCTTGGCACGCTCTTGCATGGCTTCCTGCCTCGCGGCGCGCCTGTCGTCAGTCTCCCTCTGCTTTCTGTGCCGAGTCTCGGCGGCCTGCATTCGGGATTTCTTGAACGCTATTGCATTTACCTGCGTCTCGATCATTTCCAGCTTTGCGCCTGCTTCTCTTACAGCGTGAATAACATTCCTCCTTTCCTCATACAGGCTCTCCCTTTGGTTGACAAGGTTGTCCAGGCTCTCTTTCAACTTGCCAATGTTGCTTCCATATTCTTCCTTTAGCTTGAAGATCCTGTTTACCTGGCCCTTCAAATGATCATAATTGTTTGACATGGTGCGGTACTTGTCTTCCTTCTTGTGCATGAGCTTTAGCGTATGGAGCTTTGTCGCGATTTCTTTGGTCCGGGCGACCAGTTTTCTCTCTTCGTCCTTTGACAGTTTTTTTGTCTGGATGTCACGCTCTATCTGCTCAAGGGTCCGCTGAAGGTTGTGCATGTCGCTTCGCTCCTTGCGTGACTTTGCCGCGGCAGTCCCTACCTTGTCATCCAGGCTCTTCATCTGGTTCTTTGTGTCAATCAGGCTGTTTCGCAGCTCGATAAACTTTGGGTATTCAGCGTCTTTTTGTTCGTTAACCTGCTTGAGCTTTGCGCGCAGTTCGTCCAGCATGGTCCTTTCGTCATCTATCTGCTTCTTTACGCTCTCCAAGTTGCTGTTTATCTCGTCGATCTTTTTTTCGCCCGATTTTTGCTCTTCCTGGACGGATTTCTTGAATTCCAAAAGAGTCTTGAGGTTGGGATCGGAATCCTGTGCTCCATGATTGGCGTTTGTCGTTGTTGCGGTCAATGCTGCGCCGCTGCTGTTGTCAGAGTCTCGTACCACGTTACTTGCAGCTCCTTGTAGCACCAAAAATATATTTTTTTTCATTCTAGCCCTCCTAAAAGGCGATTATTAGCTCCGGTGGGCCGTCCCAAACCCCCCGTACCTGCAAAAGGCGGGTTTCCCGGAGTGCATGTTTATAAGAGCAACCCTCATAGCTAGATGCAGCGATGGACGATTTTGAAAGGGATTTTCCAGATTTCGACTGGAAAAACATTCCAGCCTACAAGCATCCGGGAGGCAAGGATTGTCCATGCCCCAAGCATGAATACATCAGGGAGCAGATAAACGTGGCAAAGACGGTCAGCGACAACAACAAGGACATTTCGCCAGAGTTCAGGCAGAGGGCCCAGGTTACCCTGAAATTCTGTCCGGATCACTACAACGTTTACTTTAACGAAGTGATCCCGTCAATGCCGCTAAAGTATCGATTCATGACAAAGGTGGCGCTAAAGCTGGGTGCGATTACCGTGCAGAAACTTACGTATATGCAGTCAGACCAGTGCTTTTACTGCAAGTTTGGCTCCGGCGGATTTGACAAGAAAGCCGAGCTCCCGCCGATCTAGACGTCCAGCATTGCTCTGGTGTCGATCAACATGTTCCTGAGAGTCAGCGCGCTGTTGGATGAAAAGCCGATCGACAACAAGTTCCTGATGATTATCGAAAGCATGGTGAACCCACACCCTGATTCTTCCCTGTATCCGCGATAAAATGAATCTGCGATATTTGAATAGGTATCAAGATCCATTACGCTTGCCAGAAATGACCCGAGGTCCATGCTCCTTGCGAAAGAAGAGCTGTTCTTTTGGGTAAACCCGAGATCTGTCCGGACTACAGAGTCATCGTCAACGAGAAAGTTCTGTGCCTTGTTGTCAATGAATGCATATCCGGCCCCATGCAGCTTTGCAGTCAGCCTGCCTGCTTCTCGGGCGAGATGAGCGGCACTTCCCCTTGATAACGTTGTGTACAGGTCCCCTCCGGCCTTGTATTCCTCAACCAGCGTTGTTTCGTCGATGGAAATTAGTTCGGGGGTAGGAATTCCGATAATATGGAGACTGTTTCTCATATGGCTACCCTCATTTCTCGTGATTTCATCAAGACCTGATGGGCGCGAAGGGTGTGCAAGCAGCATCGATATCAGAGAATATGTGTAGACTATGACGAATTCGTGAAATGCCTTTGCCGGCTTGTTTCGCTTCACCACGACCAGCCGGCCATTCCTCTCCTCGACGGTGATCTGCCGCTGCCAGTTCACAAAGTACAAACGATGATAATTCATCTCACGACGCCCCTTGATTTACTTGTCGTCATCAACGCATAATAGCAAGTACGACGATAAGACCGTCGTTGCTCGTCCACGATGGTCATACAAGCTCGCGGAGGTTCTTTACTCCAGCCAATGCCGGGAGCTATGAAAGAGTGGCGAAATACGCGACGTTCGGCCAGGACTCGAAATGGAAGCGCCATGCAGTGGAGGCTCTCGGAAACCACGACCAGGTACTCGAGCTCGCATGCGGAACCGGAGTTCTGTCGTCAATGCTTGCTTTGTCGGGCAAAAGCGTCGTGGGCCTTGACTTTACATTCGAGTACTTGCGTGAATCGAAGCACAGGTTGGAAATTCCTCTGGCACAGGGAACGGCTGAAATTTTGCCCTATCGGGACGGTTGCTTTGGTGCGATCGTTTCGTCTTATCTGGCAAAGTACGTAAAAATCGACAGGCTTGCGGAAGAATGCTGGAGGGTATTGAGGCCTGGGGGCACTGTGGTGTTTCACGACTTTACCTATCCAACAGGCTTTCTGATGAGGCACATGTGGGCGGCCTACTTTTTAGTCCTGCGACTTGTCGGAACCTTTGTTCCGACTTGGCGAATCGTGTTTCAGGAGCTTGATAGCGTCATAAGAAAATCTCGGTGGGAAAAACAACTACAGTCGTCGCTGCTGGAAAAAGGATTCAGATCAGTTTCCTGCAAATACTATTCCTTGGGTACCTCAGCCGTAGTCTTTGCTCAAAAGCCATGACTGCTGCCAACGAGTCCAGGATTAACGAGTGGTTTGTTCCCCGGCGCGGACCGCTTCGGTTCAGGATTTTTGTGGGGCTTTTGTTCCTGCCGTACACGGGCATGTGCGTGGCTTTTACCGTAATAGGTTCGCTTCTTGCCGGCGAACTGCTTTTGGACAGGCTGGGCGCGATCGCTCTCATATACGCCCTTGCTCTTGGGGTTTCTGCGCACGCAGCAGACACTCTTGGCTCCAAAAAGATCAAGCCCTGGGGCGACCACTTTTCAAAGAAACAGTTGCTGGCGCTAATGATAGTGTCGTTGGCAGCGTCGTACGGGATAGGCATCTATTATATCGTGGTTCACGTTCCACTACTTGCCGCAGTAGCAATCCTTGAAGGTTTTTTCCTAGTCGCATACAACTTTGAAATCTTTGGAGGCAGGTTCCACAACGATTTCTGGTTCGCCGTTTCGTGGGGAGCCCTGCCCACCCTGGCAGGGTACATTATGCAGACCAACTCCCTCGATGTGCTGCCCGTAATCGTGGCCAGTGCGGCCGGAGTTGCGAGCTTTTTGGAGATAAGGATGTCGAGGCCATACAAGGAGCTAAAGAGAAAGGAGCAGAGCTCGCCAAGGGTCAGGAGGCTAGAGAACGGCTTAAAGCTGTTGAGTCTTGGCACGATCGCGTGCGCGCTGACTCTCCTGGTGATTAGGATAATCTTATCATGACGCGTGTTCTATCCCTGTTGTGGTCAGTGCAACTCGTGAAAAGGGCGACTATGGCAGCAACATGCTGCGCAAGATAGAGGAACTTGAAAGGCGGTCCGGTATCATTCTTGAAACCGCTCAAAAGATATTACTGGCAGAGACCGGAACCGTGGAGCAGCTGCTGAGCATACTTGTTGGCTCCGACATAAAGGTCAGAATAGTTGACCAGAAGGAAAAGAGAGGAATGATCACAAGAAAATCCCTTATCACCACTGACTCGGGCCGTGTTCTACTGGAAGCAGATAGCAGGATAATCACGCGCAGCCTTCCTCCCACGGTAGTTAAGGAAATCAGGAGCCAGCGCAAAGGCATCGGAAGCATAATCCAAAACACCGGCCTTGAAACGTCACGAAGAATCACGGACATAGGATATGATCCGAAAAGCATGCACCTATTTCGCAGATACAAGATAATGCACAATAAGAAGACTGCAATCAAGATAAAAGAAGTGTTCCTGTCTTGAGCGGAAGGTGGACGGGGGGATTGTTTCCTAGGTATTGTACTTCCGGTTCTTCACCCGGAGGCGGATTGCAACTGATACTGACCCACACAAAGAACGTACGGAGAAAAGTGAAGTTTTCGGAAAGTTATTTCTTTCCGCGCGAACTGCGATAAGCTGGGTTGTTCGGATTCATCTGGTTGCTTCGATTGTTCGCGTTAGCCGAGTAAGCTGTGCTGTTCGGGTTCGACTGATTCGATTGGTGATCCATATTGGTCTTGTGTTCCGAGCTATTCGGGTTGTGCGCGTCTGACCTCTGGTCGTTCGGCGTCCTCTGCTTGTTTTCCATGATTTGAAAAATGCTATTCCTGCTAAATCAGCTCGTGTGTAATGTTTAATGAGGACACTGAAAATGAGATTCCGTAGACAGCCTAAAATAATCATGTCTAATAGACGTGTCTACTAGAAGATATAATCCACTTTCGGCAACTTTATCTAAGAGCGTCGTTAATGGGTAAATAACGTAACACCCCACCCTTCTGCGGGCCAGTCGTCGCCTTAAGCTATACCTGCGCTGCGACGACGGCCCGCATGCCGCGAATGTGTCATAAAGCCATTCGGTTCTTGTCTTGTACGCTTCTATGCCAGAGCTGATTCGGTCGTGTGCCAATCATTCGGGAATGTTTAGAGCGGAATAAAGCCTTCTACGTTGTTCGCGTCCATAGAATGAAAAAAGCAATACCCCAAATATGCTCACTGCAACGAACATAATGAAAAGTGGGCTGTTTGCAGAAATTTCAACGCATGAGTCACCCACTGTGCAACAGCCGCCTTGCGCCGGACAGCCATGCGCATAGGCTTGCAGTGGCAGAAATGACACGACTGCCAGCAACAGAAGTGCAATCAATGTAAAGAACGAAAGCATGAGCTTTCTTCAACCCTTTGATATTTCAGCCTTCTCGTGTACTGGTCTTAGAACACAATTAACGTGGGTTCTAATCGTCGCAAGAATCAAAACAAGAACGTAAGTGGACCGGGTGGGATTTGAACCCACGACCTCAGCAATGCCAATGCCGTATCCTACCGGACTAGACGACCGGCCCCTAACTGCAGACTCTGAGAGGTTTGATAACGATATTAATAGTTTAATCGGAAAGAATATTATTATTGCCTTCGATCCTCATTTGTCTTAACGTGGCTCTTGAGCAATCAATCGGCGCTGTTATCAAATATCATGCTTCGGCAGATTCGCAATCCTCCGAATTTCTGCTTCTGAAAAACCGGAGGGGATTCTGGGGTTTTCCACAGGGCCACAAAGAGAGAG
>DATBMW010000024.1:0-29545 GCA_036554645.1 Nitrososphaera sp. | reverse complement strand
CATAGGGTTTAAATAGATTCAGCATGGATCGTTTTGTTAAGTGAATTAGATGCCAGTCGCAATACTTCCGGATATTAGCGAACAACACTGCATAGGCTGTGCACTCTGCGTAGAGATTTGCACCGCTCTTGGTCCAGATGTACTGAGAGTAAAGCCAGTGGAAGGCTGGAAGAGAGGTAAGGCATTCGTCTTTTATCCAGAGAGATGCATCTCTGACGGAGCATGCATCGGTGTTTGCCCAACAAAGGCAATCTTCTGGATGAGGCCAATGGACTATACTCCAGGGCAGCCAGTCCCACTAAAGAAGCACGGCCTCTTTACGAAAGGCTGGGAAGAAGGCTAAGTCCTTCATCACTCCTTTTTTCCATTTTTATTATTCGATAAATTTTTAATAATAGGATCTTAAGATTATTCTGGCTTGGTTGGCTGGGACGAACAGATCAAAGCGCATCTATTCTGGATCTGGGGAGAAGAGGAAGGCTTTCTAAAGCGCGGCAAGGAGGGCATGCTGGTAATAACTGACAGGCGGCTCGCCTTTATCACAAAGACAGAGATGACGTATAGGATGCACGACACGCACAATACCAGGCAATTCAACAGGTTCAAGGCCAAAGAAAACGTATTTCGGCCCGCAGAAGGCTATAGGATCGAGCACCTGGAAAAGGATCTGGACAAGAGCCCCGACAACCTCGAGATACCATTCAGCCAGATCCTCGACATAACCTCTGAGGAAAAGCGGTGGGGCACTCTTCTCAAGGTAAAGGTAAACCTGGGCGACAGGTCAAAACTACACAAGTTCTCGATAGTGAAGGGTTGGGTTAAATACCCGGCAAAGGACCCGCTCGAGTTCCAGCGTATGGACTGGAGCCCGCTTATAAGCCTGGTAAAGACGGCCTCTCCGTAACTTTATATGGCATTGTCTGGAAGTTGCAATAACCGGACATTTATGGCAAAGACAAAGGCATTCGTGTTTATCAACACGGACGCGGGAATTGAAAAGCTTTTGCACGAGGAGATAAAGAAGCTTCAGGGAGTAAAGGAAGTGTATCCCCTGTACGGCGAATACGACCTTATGGCAATAGTCGAAGAGGAGACAGACAAAGACGTTGCCAAGATTATTTCATGGGAACTTCGAAAGATAAAGGGAATCAGAAGCACCAATACCATGGTAGTCGCAAAGTAAATCTATAGCAGTATTACACGCACTCTTTTTCCGGCCCAGCTGCGAGGAACCACTATCTGGCCTTTCTTCCCTGCGATGTCGACGGTTCTCTCTAGGTTATTCTCGGCCGGCTTTGCTCTCTTTTCTTCTTGAGGCTCTGGAGCCGCTTCTTGTTTTATCTCGCTCCCGAAATGTGGCTGGCAGTACTTGCATGACTGGTCGAGTACCTTGACCTGTCCGTACGCGGCCATGTGCTCAGTCCTGTGCATGTCTATGAGCGCGATTTCTTCGTGGATCGCAATGATCTCCCTTGGAATTATTGAAGAATTTTTCTCTGGCGAAAAATATGGCGACATCATGGCTATTCCATGCACGGCTCATCGATAATCGTTAATTAGACCATGGTCAAATTATGTTTACATTGCGATAGACTTGAGCTAGAAAAATCGACTGTAACAGAGCGGCATTTAACATAAATATCGCTGTTTTATGAGATGAGCAGGAGAACATTCGGGATGCCAGCAGCAGCTATTAACAAATTCGTTCGTCAGAGTGAAATAGATGAAGCTCATCGTGCTCTTTCGCCGTCTCTGGGAGGCAAGAAGGAGAATTATTTTGGAGTTCTTTATCTTTCCAAAAAATTCAACATCCCTGAAAGCGAAGCAGCATCGTTTGTCGCGCTAGACGGTACCACGGACGCAGGAATTGACGCTTACTACCACGACAAGGAAAAGAAGACACTATACATGTACGTGTTCCGCTGGTCAGAAGACCACATTTTATTCCGGGAACCTCTGGAAAAATTGGGCAAGCACGGAATAAGCAAGATTTTCTTTGATGCCAGCAAGTCGGAAAATGATCACCAGCTGATAGTATCTCTAAAGACATGCCTGTTCGAAAACTGGAAGACAATAGACCGGGTTGTTATCGATTTTGTGTTCAACGGCGACCCCGTAGATGCCGAACAGAGCAGGGTGCTGGGCTTTCTGAGAGAGGCGGTGGAAGACAAGCGGAGCTTTATCGAAAGCTACCTGAGCAGGATCGGCGAATCGCCCGGAATGCACGACATGATCTTCCACTACATTTCCAACATAAACAACCTTGGCAGCATCACCTCGTCAAGGCAGACCGCAGAGTACGTGATCAACTTTGACGGCTCACTGAGCGTGCCCCCGGCTCGGGGCGAAGGTGAGAATAAGATGACGGTAACTTTTCTTTCGCTTGGCGACCTCTACAAGATGTACAGCGACCTTGGAGAGAGGTTCTTTGAAAAGAACCTGCGTTCCGGCCTGGACGAAGGCAAGATGACCAATGTTCAGATAAGAAATTCCTTGCGAACCATAATAGATGGCCAAGAAGAGCCGCAGAACTTTGCCTTGTACCACAACGGGATTACTCTGACCGCGCAGGATCTCGAAGTGAATGGACCTTCGACGGTCAGGATGGTAGAGCCCAGGATCCTCAACGGCGCCCAGACAGTAAAGATACTGAAACATTTTGTTGACGAAGAATCGCAAAAGCAACAGCGCTCCTCTCGGAAAAAGAAAGGAAGCGAATCTTCGGCTGAAAGTGCCGGCGCTGCAGACAAGACAGTGGACAGTAGCGGAGGCCTCCTTACTACCACGACTATTGCTCCAGCGTCGCTGCAAAAGAAACTCTCGGAAACAAAAGTGATGGCCAGGATAATTCAGTCCAAGGACGAAGAGTTCGTGAAGCGAGTTACAATAAACAACAACAGGCAGAATCCGATCATGCCCTGGAACCTGCGGGCCAATGATCTTGTGCAGATAAGCTTTGAAGAAATGTTCGCCAAGCTAGGGATCTATTACGAGCGAAGGGAGAATGCCTACAGAAATATCATGGAAGAAGACATCGAAGGAACCCTTGACAGCGAGAAAGGAGTGATCGAGGTTCGCAAGCTTGCGCAGACCGTGCTTGCCGCAAGAGGACAGATAGACAGAATTTCAGAAATGAAGGATGTCTTTGAGGGTGAGGTCTGGTACCGGGATACTTTTAGAGAGCAGTACCTCGACGTTGATCCGAGAAAACTTGTTCTGCTCTACAAGGTCCAGTTCAGGCTGCAGAGTGTCATAAGGGAGATCAGGAGCGCGGGCGCGGAAAAATATGGCTATGCGCCAAAAGCAAAGAACCTGATCTGGTGCCTGACGCTCCAGGGCCTGATGAACGACAACAAGTTCGACAGGCTGGTCGAAAATTATGGCAACTCTACCGGAGTAGAAGCGGGTCTCACAGAGATCCTCAAGAAAATGGCGAGCTCAAAGATCAGGTTCATACTGAGCGACGCATTTGATGCCAAAAAATACCGCGACCACATGAATGAAGGCAAGTTTGCGTTCCTGAGGTCAAAGGCGACTCTGGCCGACTGCATGAAAGTCGCGCAGTCCAGGTTCGGCTGGGAAAAGAAGACTCTCTAGCCCCTGCGCGCCCGATCCTCATCGGCTGCTACTGGTGTCATGCTGTCGACGCGGCGCTCCACCGGAATCTTTGACGAAGTCCATTTTAGGCCTCCGTTACGCCCAAAGATCACGTCAAGGACTCCCTTTAGTATGATGAAATCCACGAGATGCTTGTAGCCTACCACCATCAAGGGAGAATACAGGATCATCTTCCAGTCATCTTCTTCGTCTATGAGCAGGGCCATCGAAGAGAGGACGAATTGCAGGCAAGTAAAGAGCAGAAATGAAAACAAGATAAACACCCACATCCCTTCAAGTACCGCAAGGATTCCTGCGGCTCCGATAATGACCCCGAGGACCGGCAGAAGCAGCATGTTAAGCACTGTCATCGGGTAGCCGTACTGGCGCAGCATGGCGAATCTGGAATTCGTGGCGACATCATGGTGCTTGATAAATGTCTGCATGTTGCCCCTGTACCACCGAATCCGCTGTTTGTAAAAATCTGACAATGATGTCGGCGCTTCGGTATATGCCATTGCTCGAGAGCTTGCCTGGACGACCTTGCCGCACTTTAGCGCCTTTATAGTGACGTCAAAATCCTCTGTGAGCGTGTCCTTGTCATAGTTCCCCGCCTGCTGGAGAATTTTCCTGTTAAACGCCCCGAGCGCCCCGGGGACAACCATCACCACTCCGAAAATGTCAAACGCTCTTCTCCAGAGGTTAATTCCCACTAGGTATTCAAGCGCCTGGCATTTCGTGAGCAGGTTCCTGCGATTCAGGACCTTGATATTGCCTCCAACCCCTGCGACTGACGGATTCTGGAAATATTTTACAATCATTTTGAGCGAGTCCCTCCCAGCTATCGAATCGGCGTCCATGATCACCACATATTCCCCCTGGGCAAAGAGCAGTCCGTGGTTTATGGCCGAGGACTTGCCGCCATTCTCCGGTTTTCTGACCACCGAAAACGAAACCTCCTTGCCGAATTTCTGTGAATAACTGCTCGCAACAGTGTACGTGCTGTCGATAGAACCATCGTCAACGACAATGATTTCCTTCTCTGGATAATCCGCTTCTACGAGCGAATCAAGCGCCTTGGCTATGACCCCTTCTTCATTATATGCAGGGATTATGACTGTTATCAAGGGAAATTCGCTAGGCGCCCTTATGCTATCCTCGAGCTTTTTGTGGTAAATCGTCAGAGGGACGTTGAGGAAATTATACATGAACGTTATGGCAAGGCTGAACGAAAAGATTGCAGAGTAGACAGAGAATTTTTCCATCGCGCTGGATGTTTCAAAAGAATACAATCCGCTGACGACCAGCGGGATGACAAATACACAAACATAGACAGCGAAAACCGACACCCTTTTTCCCGGCCGCCTTTGTTTCGTTCTCGACGACGCCAGAAGATAAAGGCAAAAGATGCTTACAGAAATCATGGAAGCGAGAAATACCATTGAGCCCATCACCAGAGTGATAGCCACTGCAGCAAGAAATGGAATTATGGCCAGAGCGATTAGTTTTGCGAACAGTGCTCTTTTGCCGCCCGTCAATTCACGTCCCGATTGTTCTCCTCATCCCGCGCAGCCCTTGTGACAGCCCTAATCATTTTCTCAAGGCTGTCCCCTTCGCTCTCTGGCGCCTGACTTGGCGAATCATCGTCCATGCCGGTAATCGAATGCAACATTTGTTCCAGTTGGCCATTGACCGGACCTATGCTCTGTTCGCCAACCACGTGTCCCACTATCATTCCAGCTATCTCTTCAGGATCTGAACCATCAGACTCTAAAACTGCAATGTCGTAGGTATCTGCCAATTTTTGTGCCTCCTCTGTCACCTTTGATACTGCGACCATGATCTTTTTTGGTACCTTTACATCTACACATCTGGCAAAGAAATTCAACACGGCTTCGGGACCGATGGGGCTTTCAGACTTTAAAATATCAGCGGCAACTACCGGATCCTGGCTGTCGGTCTGGTAAGCTACTATGTCGAATTTGTGTTCCACCTGCGAAGCTCCCATTACGCTGACGTCGACCGAGGCTTTCACTCCCCGCGTCTTCAGAGCACCTGCTATCGAGTTCTCCAGCTCGCGATCACTGTCATCCAGATACTTTGACAATCCCTGTGGTTCGACTATAAACGCGAACAGCGGCTCAACTTTCAATTCGTCCGGCGCAAGATCTCTTGCGCAATTGAGGCAGATGGGTTGCGTCCTGCCTTCGTGAGAGAGCTTGTTACATGTCAGGCAGATGCAGTACGATCCCGGCTTTACATAATCCACCCCGATCGCTTTGAGTCGCTTCTTGCATTTCCTGCATACCAGCCCGGCTCCGTCGGCGCTGATAAAATACGATTCAAGATCAATGTTGCCGCAGTTAAGGTGCTCTATCACCTTGCCCTGATCCGTGTTTGTTGATCCGCACAGAGGGCACGATATCTTTAACAGGAGGCCGTGATGGCCGCAGTAACCGCACTTTCTGATGAAATCCACCGGCTCCTGCTTTACAATCCCCAATTCCTGCAGGGATTTTAGGATGTCGAGCTGAAGTGCCAGGTCTTTATCTGAAAAGCCGGCGTAGGTCAGACCTCCCTCGGGCTTGATTACCGGTTCAAACCTTGTTATCTTTTTCTCTATTATCTCTGCCAGCTTGGCACTTACGGCTTCGCTGACCGGTCTTGCAGGGGCAGTCGTAGCAATCACCTCAAAATTGCGTACCTCATGTATTAAGTTATGGTGACTCGCTTGGCGCGAGAATGGAGTTACATCCCCGCGGACTAACCATTTAATTAAAGCCATCACTACGCGGGTATGTTGGCTCGGAAGCTTTTTGTCGTAGGCGTCGGACCTGGTTCGCCAACCTATCTAACTGACGCAGCCAAGGAGGCGATCAAAAAGTCGCGGTACATTGTGGGCTACGCCTACACGCTGTCAACAATAGAAGGAGTCGTGGACAGGTCACGGCAGGAAATACATACGGTCACGATGAACACTCAGGAAACTATCTACCAAGATGTCTATGGGAGGATGAAGGACGGCGATTATTGCACAGTCCCGTTCACCGGCGACGTCAACTTTTCCGAGTCAGAGGTTGTCGACAGGCTCGTACAGATTTTTGGCGAAGGAAATGTCGAAATAATTCCAGGCATAAGTTCCATCCAAGTGGCTGCGGCCAGATCGCGGGTCCCTATAGACAAGGCTTTTGTCGTCACATTCCATGTAACAGGCGACATCGAACAGAAAAAAGCAGAGCTTTTGCAAGCTGTCAAGAAAGGAATGAGCGTGATCCTCTTGCCAAGGCCCTGGCCACGAGATCCTGCCAGGCATTTCATGCAGTCCGAGATCGCGATATTCCTCCGCGGAAACGGCGTTGACACGCCGAATCTAAAGACATGGGTGTTCGAGCATCTCACTACTGACAGGGAAACCCGCTTTACAGGGATGGTCGCAGACCTCGAGGGAAAGGAGTTCAGCGACCTGTCTGCGATGGTAATCGACCAGTCAAGACCACAAACATACCTTGATTTCCAGAAAAAATCCGAATGACTTTAAATATCCAGAAGGGCATCTTGCATTCATGTCAATAGATAACAAATCTGTTGGCATCGCAGAAGGCAAAGGCTCTATCAAACTGTGCGCTGAATGCGGCGCCAAGATGACCAGATCTCTGAGAGTGTGTCCCTCCTGCGGTGAGAGCCAGGCGTAAAACTCTCCCCTTTTTATTGCAAGACTTAAAATCCTGGTCGACAATGTCAGCGCATGAGCGAAGCCAAATACCCAGTCTCGCAGACATACACTGTCCTCGACGGTTATGACATTTACCGGAGCAGCAATTTGATAGTGGCCCTAGTCGTCGTGCAGAGCCAGTTCGGCAAGGACCTCAGGCTCTACCGCTGGATGAAAAGAAAGGACCTCTGGAAGGTTGACCTCTGCAGGATGGGAGTCGGACGATGGAAGTGGGCCGAGATAGCCGCCAAGGCAAGCGAGTTCATTGAGAAGTACGGACTCAAGGGCAGGCCATCAGAGCCAGAAGAGACATAGACAGAATAATCTCAGGCGGGAGGTCCGGGCTCAAGCAATACAGCCGTGTCAAGACCGCCCAACAACTCTATGAGCTGCCATTCTATTACCGCGGCCGCGAACAGGACCACTGCGGCTATTCCTATTTCGATAAAGGTAGGGATAAGCTGGCTCTCATAAAACGGGCGGCCCGCGCCGGCCCGCCAGGGTTTGTCTTTTGCGAGACGCACCACCAGCAAGCCACTTCTCGACATTGCCAATCCGTAAATGAACACTTCCATAACTCCAAACGGCGTGATGAGAATCGCTAGCGGGGGAATGCCTTCCAGCATGGGATTGGCCGCTGCAATAGCGCTGAAAACTGCGCCCGTGCCAAATCCTGCCAACTCGCCAAAGCCGATCCCGACTGCAGGGATAAACATGACAAGGGAAATCTTGAAGTTGTTGAGAAAGATCCCGTTCTGATCGATGCCCTCAATCTGTTCCGCGAACTGCTTCCTCACCTCGGCTGCCTCGTCTTCAGACAGTGGGATAGTGGCACCAACCGAATACGCGATGAGAAAGGCTGCTGCGCCAATCGCGACGTAGGAGAGACGCCGCTTGATCTTAAAACGCAAGATAAACGAACTTGAGGGCAGTATCGTATAATTAGTTTTGTCATCCCTCATTCTGCAAGCTGTTCTTTTTATTCATGACACCTCTTACAATAAGAGACTGTGAATCATACCGGGCTAGCTCCAGCAGTAGACTCGATCTTTCCCGAGTTCTTTACTCCTGGTAGTGAGGCCATTGATTTTGTAGTCCAGGACATTGCAATAATCATGTTAGTGGCAGCGATTATGCTTGCCATTACATTCAAGCTGAAACAGCCAATGGTGATAGGCTACATCATTGCAGGCATGGTAATAGGCCCATACACACCGCCGTTCAGCCTTGTGCACAGCCCTGAAACTCTAAACCTCTTTGCGGAACTGGGAATCATCATGCTTCTCTTTGTCGCCGGGACAGAGTTCCCGATAGCCAAGCTGCGGTCTGTAGGGAGGATCTCCATTATCACCGCGCTCGCAGAGTCCCTGGGGACGCTGCTGATAGTGTTCTTTATCGCCCAAAACCTGGGGTTCACGTTCAATGATTCGATCTTTCTAGCTCTGGCGCTCTCGGTCACGAGCACCGTCGTAACGATACGAATTTTAGAAGACGTTGGATTGGTCCGGGACAAGTCATCGACCCTTATCATGGGCATGCTCATAGTAGAGGACATCTTGGTTATTTCTGCTCTGGGTGTAATGCAGTCAGTGATCACTGTGGGCACGGTTTCATTCGCAGACATCGGGATCTCGCTTGCAATCGTGGTTGGTTTTATCGGCGGCATAATAATTATTGGAAGCAAGTACGTCCCGAGGCTCATTGACAAGGCTGGCAGAACAAATGACTATGCAATTCTTCTGATAACGATCCTGAGCCTCGCGTTCGGGCTTTCGTTTGTTGCTAACGGTCTGGGCTTGTCCGTGGTGATCGGAGCCTTCCTGGCAGGAGTACTTGTCGCCGAGTCAAGGAGCGCTGCTGTCGCAAGGATCATTACCATCCCGCTTAGGGACATGTTTGCAGCTCTGTTCTTCATATCGATTGGGGCGCTGATGGACATCACATTGATCCCGCTTTTCATAGTACCGGCGATGATACTCGTACTTTCGTCATTTGCTTCAAAGTTCCTCATAGTGACGGCCATTCTCACAAAGTCGGGATACGACAATACTACCGCGCTCCGCACAGGATTTGGCATCTCGGCTACAAAGGGTGAGATGTCGCTGGTGGTAGCAAAGGGAGGACAGGACGTGGGTGCCATCAGCTTTTCTATCCTGCCAATACTTGGTGTCATTACCATAGTGACGACCTTTATCGGCCCCTTTGTCATAAGGGTGGGAAGCAAGTTCAAGCTTGCCGAGCCGACAGAAGCGGATTCTAGGCGCGAAAAAGAAGAGATCTAGCTCTTCCTGAATATTCTGCGCAGAACGAAAGCAACAATCGCGGTTCCCGCAAATGTGGCTGTCAAGTAGAGCCAGAGGTCACCAAGCGCTCCGGAGAGCAATGCAGGCGCCAGGGACCTTGCAGGATTCATTGACGCCCCAGAAACAAATGCAAAAAAGAAAATGTCAAGGCCAACGATCCCGCCTATGGCAATCCCGCTCAATCCTCTCAGGCCCTTCGTATAGACAACCAGCAATATCACCGCCATCAAGAGTGCCGAAGCGAGGACTTCAACGCCAAAAATGAGTATTAATGGGAATGAATAATCCGGCGCGTTTGCGCCCAGGTTCGCTTCTGTTCCTATTAGCAGCATGACAGACGAGCTGGCAAGCACCGCGCCGATCAGTTCCGCGGCAAAGTAGACTGCTGCTTGTTTTTTCTTGATGTGGCCGGTGATCAGAAAACCCAAAGTCACGGCGGGATTAAAGTGAGCCATCGATATCTTCCCGAACAAGTACACGCCGATTGCCACCCCAACAAATGGCGCAAATGCGATGAATGGAATTCCTAACACACCTCCGGTTCTTGCGTCTATTACTACTGAGCCGGTAGCAAGCGCCACAACTATGAAAGTGCCAATGATCTCGGCAAAGAACTGCTTTTGGGAAGGATTCAGCTTAGCCGCTACCGGATTGGAGGGTTTTTGCAATTAGCTTTACTCTTCTCTCAATCTCGTCTCTTATCTCTCTCACTTTTTCAATAGATTCGCCTTTCGGATCTTCTATGCCCCAATCGATCACGTCGTTGATAAAGAGCATGGGGCATTCTGACTGGTCGATGCAGCCCATGTTGACCGCTTTGGAAGAACTCCTTATCATGTCTTCAGTAATTATCTTGGATTTCTGATGACTAATGTCAATGCCAACCTCCTTCATCGCCTGAATTGCGAGGGGGTTGATTTCTGCTGCAGGCCTGGTACCGGCACTCATCGCCCTGTACCCACCGGGTGCGTACTTGTTGAAAAAACCTTCAGCAATCTGACTCCTGCCCGCATTTTCCACGCAGACAAAAAGGATTGTCCTTTCGGCCTTGCCGCTTTTTCCGAGCTTCATACTCACTTCACAGCCCTTATCACAAGACTTGTTATTTTTCTGCCATCCACACGATCTCCGTCCATGTACGGTCGCTCCTGAAGGATCTCTACATGTTGGAATCCGCCTTTTCGGATGGTTTCCAGGTAGTGCTCTTTTGTTAGCGCTCCATCGAGGCAGCTGCACCACCTGTCCGCGTCAACCTGATCACCCGCGATTTCTTTGTCAGAAACAAGGTCAGAAACTACCAGCCTTCCGCCTTTCTTCAGAATCCTGAACACTTGTCGGAATGCATTTCCCTTGCTGCTTGTAAGGTTGACGACGCAGTTGCTGACGACCAGGTCTGCGCTGTCGTCGTCGACTGGGATGTCCTGCTCGATGTCGCCTTTCCTGAATTCCACATTGGTGTAGCCATGCTGGCTAGCATTTTTCTTCGCTCTCTGAAGCATCTCGTCCGTCATGTCGATGCCTATGACCTTGCCGCCTTTTCCAACCTTGTTTGCAGATAGAAATACATCAATTCCTGCGCCAGAGCCCAGGTCAACTATTGTCTCGCCTTTCCTGATATCCGCAAAATTCAGCGGGGCGCCACAGCCCGCACCCAGTATGGAATCCTCCGGGATCGATCTCAGTTCCTGCGAATCGTACCCTACAGACCGAGCTGCATCACTTGGGGATGATGTCGTGCAGCATTCTCCGGGCATGCAGCAGCTGGATCCGCCAAGCGCAATCTTGGCGTATTGCTTTCTTACCTCGTCCTTAATTTCCACACCACTTTTTCGCATGCTATAGTTTACTTGGGAAACTATTTAAGTTGTCAAGGCGCAGAGGTTACAGTTGGTGTAGCCATGGAAACCAGCAAACTACCGATGGTGCAGGACTGCTTCTCTGGATATGATGCTATTTCACTCATGGAAGAGACATCCAAGCTCCGCAAGATAATCACTAAGAGGGGGACCCTTGAAATCCTCATACCACTGTGCTGCACCACCGAGCCTGTGAGGCACAAGCAGTTCCGGCAGGCACTGAAAGGTGTTAGCAGCAAGACACTGGCAACCCGGCTCAAAGAGCTTGAAAAAAGCGGCATTTTGGAGAGGCGGGCCTACAACGAGATCCCGCCGCGCGTGGAATATCGGCTGACGGCTAAGGGGCAGGAGCTCGTCGAGTCTGTAATCAGCCTGCTCCAGTGGATGAAAAAGTGGTCAGGGGAAAAGCGCAATAGGCCGACCTAAAAGAACAGGTGCGCGAAAAAGTGTGGTTCTCTGCACCATATCCAGCTCCCTCTCCTTTCTCCTCTTCTGTTCGATCAGCAGCCCGGCAATGTTGTGCGACCTTTCAAGGTGATCAAATGTTATTGTGCACTTGATCCTTGCAAGAAGCTTGCCAATTGCCGCCGATATCCGGCGCATCAGAGAATCTCGTATAGTGGAGCGCCCAAGCAGCTGATCAACAGTAGATTGCGAATCGCTTCTGACGGCAATTGCGACGCGTTTTTCACGCCGCACTGCCTTTCTGATCTCAACAAGGTTATCTGATAGTGCAAAATATACTGCAAGCATTTCCATCCGCTGCACCCCGAATCGCTCGTTCCTAAGAGCAGGCCGGACCCTCCTGATCTGAGGAATGTCGGTATAATGGTTGTACCATGCAACGTAGCCAGAAGGCGAAGCGTCAGCATCTATCACAATGCTGCGAGGTCGCAACTGATCATCATACGTAAATCAACTATATGAGCATATCCTAAGTAAAATACTTGCCCTCTATAGATCACAAGCTCAAGTGAAAAACAAAGGAGGCTGATGGTGTGGCCCCGCAGCGTCATCCACCCAGCTTTTCAGCAATCGGAGTTTCCAGTCAACCTCTGCAAATGGCGCCGTCACGGGTTGCTTCGCCACAAAGAAAAACCTGTCCAACGTACACACTATAGTCCGATATAGATTCAGGAGAGCTATCTAGTGAACTTGGCGAACCAAGAATAACTCGAAGCGCATGCTTGGCAGCGTGCCAAATGCAAGATGCAGGATATGCGGCGCGAAGCTGAAAGTCATGGCAGTATGCATCAAGTGCAACAGGCCGGTTCTCCATGGATGCCCAGCCTGCTCCGCGTTCTCTGAAACTAGGATTCATGTCGACTGCCTGAATCAACTATCAATTCAGCAAGAAGCCTGATTTGCATACTTTACAAATTCATCGTACAGCTGCTGCCTTACGGTAGCCTCTATTGAAGCGAGCTCCCCAGCGATCTTGGATTTTGACGTTTCTAGATATTGCAGCGTTATGTCGCTATCGCGTATTTCTCCAAGCATGTCCTGCAATTTCTCCAGCGATATCGAGCCGCCCCGCTTGCCAATTGCATCTGAGGCTTTTTTTTCGTACTTCTTTGCGATCCCCGATGGCAGCGCTTCGATAACATATCTAAGCTTTTTGCAGTCTTTTCTGAGCCCGTGCAGCTCTTCTACTTTGCCACTATCTGATAGCACTGCAGGGAGAGTTTGCTCTATCCTGGCGCTCAGCCTGTCGGTTATTTTGTCTATCCTGGCCTCCAGCTTGCGCGGTTGCACGTCATATACTCGAATGAGACGTATGTTCTTTATTTTGCGTCCTGCCTGGATCGCATGCTGCAGCTCCGCATTCCGCTTACTCTGAAGTTGAAGATCAAGCAGGCTCGCGTCAGGCGATAGCGCAGCGACTCTGCCGCGGATGACGTCAAGGTCGCGCACCACGCTATTGGCCTTGAAGAATTCCCTGTACTCATTGATTTTCTTGCGGTTCCGCTTCCGCATCTTTTTCGGAAGCAGCGAGAACATGACTTCCAACCTGCGTATCGCGGTACGAACGTCGTGGACATTCTTCTTGTCATCAGGGTCGTCAAGATATGCCGCGAGCTTCTCCCTCAGCTTCTCAATGCCTCGGCTGAACCTTTCATCATAAAACGAGGATTGCTTCACAGCGCCTTCCCGCCGCTAGCGGCTCTGGATCGCGCCTAGAAAGTGGTCTATCTTCATCTGAAGGTCAGCGTTTGTTTCCTGGACTGGCCTGTCGCCGCTTATGATGAGCAAATTGTACCGCCTTTGCATCCTGCGAAATTCCCGTGCAATCATTTTCTGGTAAATTATGAAGGATTCGTACATGTCGTCGGCAAGCCCGAGGTCGGCCCCCGACTCGTAATAGTCGAGGAAGGTATTCTTCTGGAAGACCCTGTGCACCAGCTCGTTGGGATTGACGTCAAGGTAAAAAACGAGGTCGGGAATTATGGCAAAGCCAAAGAGCTGATGGGACCATCTCTTGCTCGCTCCTCTGACTGCGTCCCTTGCCATCAGCGTATAGATGTACCTGTCTGCAAGGACGATATAGCCGGCCCTCAGAGCGGGGATTATCTTGTTCTCCAGCTGGTCGGCAAAGTCAGCAGCATAAAAGAGGCTCATAGTCCTCCTCCCCAGCATGTGTTCTCTCTTTGCCTCCATTATCCCCTCACTGGCCAGCTCTGAGCGCTTTAGCCCAGTATTGAGCACTGCATGCCCATCGGCCTCCAGCTTGGCGGTTATCAAACCTATTTGTGTACTCCTTCCGGAAGCGTCAGGTCCTTCGATGACGATGAGCCTGCCCTTTACCTCGCTGTCCTGAAGGTATGGTATCCCATTGCCATAGTACCGCAGCGGCCGCGGTTCTACCTTGATCTGAACTCGCTTCAAAGTTTCGTCGCTCCTTTCTCTTCGCCAGCAATCGTTCTCGTCACACCCCTGGGCAGCAGCTTCATCATCTTGTCCCTGACCTGCTTTTGCTGTTCTTCAATGTCTGCGGTACCATCAATGATTGTAAAGCCCTCTTCCTGCGCCATCGACTCGTATTGTTCGACTATTCTTCCTTGAAAAATCCTATAGCTTTCAAAGGGGTCGTTGCTCAGGTTGAGGTCCATCCCTGCCTCATAATATTTCAGCTTGGGCCTCCCCTTGACTATCCTGTCAAAGGAGGTCTCGACGGGGACTCTGAAGTAAAACGCAATATCCGGCTTGATAGCAAAGCTATAGACGTGGCGCACCCATTCCGGGCTGCAGCCCCTGACGACATCTCTGGCAAATGCAGTATAGATGTACCTGTCTGCAAGGACGATGTAGCCGGCGCGCAAGAGCGGAAAGACGTTGCGTTCATACCTTGCGGCAAAGTCAGTCGCATGGAGCAGGCTGAAGGTCGTGGGTGTGAGCAGGTTCTTCTTCTTGCCTTTAGAGATTATTTCCTTGACCTGCTCTGACGAATTCCATTCAGTGAAAAAAACCGGCACGCCAATGTAGCGCAGCCATTTTTCGAGGAGCGTGATTTGCGTCGATTTGCCCGAGCCATCAACGCCTTCAACGATGATCAGTTTGCCCGGCACGGCAAGTTTGCTCTTTTCCATCCGCTTCATCTTGCGACAACTTGCTCCTTTATTTTGCCAACAAGCATTTTCGTCTCTTTTTCGGTTGCAACAGAGCAGCTGAGAGAAATATCAAAAGCCTCCTCGAACCTTTTCAGCGCTTCGGCAAGCAGGATTGACGGCACGAATTGCCTGGGGGATGAAGGCGTTATTTTCATGTTAACTTTGCTCCCTCTTGCCGCAAGCCTGACATTCATGCTACCTCTTTCAAGGATCGGCGACAGTGCGAGGCATGCTGCAATCTTTTTCACTGATTTCTTGTTCTGCGGCTCGAGGATAGGTTGGTACCTTGAAAATAGCCAGTCGGCGGCCTTTTCCTTTCGCGTGTGGATTATCGATAGCGCAAGTATCAGCTGTTCCCTGTGGCTGAGGAACGCACTGTCCTCGTCAATCATCAGGTAGAAAAGGTTATTCAGGTTCGTGATAAGCGGAAGGGTTTCGAGCTGCTTTAGCGCATGTGTAAGGATCATTTTTTCCTTTTCGCGTAGCAAGCCAAAGGAAACCAGAGGACGGACCAGCGTAACGGTGTGCTGCGGCAGCATCTCGACCTGGCAGGCAAAAGTTACGAACGCTTTGGCCCTGTCGCTGCTGATCGCGCCGCGGTAAAAGGTCTTTGATTCGCGAACAAACACTGCAAGTATGCCTTCGCGAAGGCCCTGAGCGCTTACGACGATTCTCTCAAAACCAAATTTTTTCATTAGCGACTCTATTATCGCGGATCCCGCGGTGATCGTTTCAACTCGGTTGCTTCCGATGGCCTGGGTCTCTGAAAGCTCGTCTGCATCCATGTCATAAAGCTCATCTGCCACGGAAGATACGGCGGAATAGTCCATCTGGTAATTGTGGATCTTGTCAAGAGCGTAGTCACGATTTTCTTGGTCGTACCTTGCCATCGCCCGCAGCGTTCCACCGACTCCGACCAGCGTGGTATCTGGACTCATACCGAATTCCTTGGTATTTGGCAGCGTCTCAAATACATGCCTGAGCATTTTGTCATAGCTTTTTTTTGCAAATGTGCCATCGCCCTCACCGAACATTTGCGTCATTCGAAGCGCGCCAAGCGGGTAAGACCTGATCTTTTTTACACTGTAATTTTCAGTATACACCAGTTCCAGGCTGCCCCCTCCAAGATCAAAGAACAGAGTTGTCGGGAGGCAGGTCGCCCGCAGCGCTCCAATGTAGGAATACAGCCCTTCCTCCTGACCGGAAAGCACCTTGAATTTAAAGCCGGTCTCCCGGTAAACCTGCTTGAGGAAATCGACGCTATTGCCTGCCTCTCTTACCGCGCTCGTGGCTACCGGAAGCACGTGTCGTATCGAGTCAAAATTGATGATGTCGCGGAACATGGTGAGCGCTTTAATCGTGCGACGGACCGGTTCTCTTCCCAGGTATCCTGTTTCATGCAAATCTTCTCCAAGCTTGACCTTCACTCCCTCCTGCTGATATGGCTTGAACGCGCCGTCTCTATTGATGTCATAGTTCACGAGCTTGGCGGAATTGAAACCAAGATCAATCACTGATACTCTCAAACTATTACTCCGGCCCAGCGGCTGCTAGGTGGAAGATCAGACCGCTACGATAATAACATTCCCTATATAGTTCGCTTTTACAACATAAAGTGCTCAGAACCAATTTCCTTATTCTACATGGCCTAGCGGTTCTAAGACTCTGTTCTATCTTTCACCGCGTCGGATATCAGCGGATGATTCAAGTGATGCGCCTATAGAGGCATTGCTCCCCATGAAGGTGCCTTTCACTTCTATGACTTTGGGGTGATCCTGGATCCGCTTCAAAAGTTCATAGTCCAGCCTGTGATTTGCTACCAGATGGGTTCCTCTGTCAAATATCTGAGGCGCGGTTCCAGTCATGCGTATGACCTCCATTCGTATGGCTTCAGTGTCGCCTCCCTCTTCGACCCATGCTTCGACGGTGTACACCGGCTTATCATCGGGTTTCTCGCGCAGACGCAACAACAAATCAATTACCAGACGTCTGTCTACTTTTGGGAGGTACTTTTCATGCAGCTGTTCAAACCGCTCCATCGATGACACTATTTCTTCTTTGCCACTCATGTTGTGTCACCTAGAATGAGGTATCCTCCTTTATATTCACTCCTAACGACAGGTTCTCTAACAGAAAAAAGTGGAGTGGCGACCATGTCTATCACGCGCTCGTGGTTTTTGCTCCATCGGTTTGCGTGGTGCCAGATTTCATCCCTTTGCCCATCCAATCACAATGGCCGAATCCACCATGGCGTCCGCATGCGTAGCTAATTCAAGTTCCCCCGAGTCGCAATCAAAGCAAGAATTCTTTCGCCTTTGCAAGATAGTCCATTATGTTGTTTTTCTTTATACTTTCATTTGGCAATCATCTTGAGGTGTCTTGGAGTAAGGAGCCATTTTAGTTCGCCCTTTGGCTTGGGTTGAAGCGCTGTCAAACCGATTTTCGCAAGCCCCGCTTTCTTTAGGACGACACCGCCCGTGCCGTTGCCAAACACGAGCTCACTTAACATTGTGCTCAAATATGGTTCGTGTCCCACAACAAGAACCGATGACTCTTGCTTGAACTGTGATAGCTTGCGATACAATTCAGGCCTGCTCCCTTCTGGCTTGAGCTCGTTCCATTCTTCAATCTTGCCCTTCTTTACTTTCAGCTCCTTCGTCACTATCTCTGCGGTCTGGACCGCGCGCTTCAACGGGCTGGTTGCAACGAAATCAAATTTTATATCAAGCTTGGCTAGGGCCCCGGCGATTTCTAGGATTTCTTCCTTTCCTGATACGGTAAGGGCGCGCTCGGAATCCTTTCCCCCAGTCGGCAGTCTCTTCCCTGCCTCTCCGTGGCGCAAAATGTAAAGTTCCACAACTGAAAATCTATGATTACGGTATATCAATTTTTCATCTAAAAGAAAAGAGAGTGGCGGCTCTACGATCCCCTGACCTTCATGAGAAGCAGCTGTCCACCTTCTGCCAGACCATGAGCCTGGACATCAACTAACCAACTTCCCCTGCCGAAGAACTCGGATGCATCAAGTATGCCTGATGATTCCCAGTTTCCGTGCACTAATGCAGGGATCTCCAGCTGGTTCACGAACGCAACTTTCTCTAACTTGCCACTACCAAGGTCGACTCGCAGTATCTTGCTGTTCTTGGTGATGTCGTAGGGTGTCTCGGTCGCGGGACTGCGGTTTACACCTATCCAATCCTCGTTTATCATTAGGCTGCGCTTGCTGGTGTCTATGTTGTCGGGGTTGACCAATACACCGAATCCGGGAGCCTTGGGATCGTTGCCGTCCATCATTACGCGGAATCTTGCTGTTGTCGGGTCTTTCGGATCGGTGAACTCGAATTTGTACATCCTTCCTTTCGTGAACTCTTGTCCGTTGCTTCCTGGTGGAATGAGCACGCCGTTTTCATCCCTATCATTGCCTGTATCTGCCATGTACATGATGTTACCTCGCAATGCCCTCTTGTCCATCGCAGCGTCTTCAGGTCTCACGAAGAGAAAGGCGCCCTTCGCTAATGCTTCGTTGTGAAGGTCAATCTCGTCTTGGATCGCGTGGTCCCAGTCAAGTGGGATGAACTTACCCTTTACCGACCCCGTGGAGAAATAGATGTCGTCCCACGTGTTAAAGGTGGCACTGTCCTTTGCTCTGAACACATACAACTGTCCATTGCCTGCAAGTAGATCTTCAGGAGAATCAGCGATGTACATGTAGACTTCAGAATCGGTTGCGTCACCATCTTCGGTAGTTATCAAGACAGTCTTGCCCAGTGTCTTTTCAAATAGCGGAACGTGGATGGTGTTTTCATGTGATAATTCACCAAGCCACGGCATCTCTGTCAATTCGCCAGTCTTACCGTTCAGCGCTATAGCAATCCCGTCAGCAACTTCCTCGTTGGTAAAGTAGGTCGGGTCTTCAAACCCAAATCCTTCCACGAGAGAGGAGGAACAAAGGCGCTCATAACCCTCTGTGCCATCGATTGGATAACTACCAGTCATCACTTCTGCGTCTTCGTTCAGAGCTAGCTTGGAGACCCTCCCGAATCCTCCTTGTGCCGCGCTTCCGTCAAGCTCGTGGTTCACAAAGACGTTTAGCAGATCTGAATCGTCGTCATCCCGCTCATCGTCCCCTTCACTTTTGAACGCCCCGATCCCATCTGGAATCTTTGCGAAGGTGTAATCGCCTATCGTGTCCCCATTTGTAATGATTGCCTTTATAGTGTTGCGCGAATTTGCCATAGTGATGTATGGTTCCGCGCTAGTCAGAAAGCCTTCTGGCTCTTCGTCTGCGAACGCGACATTGCCGGGGGTTGCCGGTGAAAGGAGAATCCCAAACAATGCCAGCGCAGAGATTGTTGCTGCCACATTTTTGTTTTTCATGGCATTAATACGGCTAGCAGTCTTTCAATAAAGCATAGCCGAAGTGAAGTACGTAGCTGTAAAGATAGTATCGTTTGCAAAGTAGAAAACCGATCACGACAAAGATCTCTGATAACCATACCTCAAGAAAGGCATCACTACGAAAATCTTAGCTGCTTTTGGTGAATGACACCTCGAGCCCCGAACTTCCGCTCATGTTGAGGCGGTAAGACTCGTCAGTCCCCAGAGGTATCAACGATAAACTTTCGCTTTCTTTGCATAAGGGACAGAAAATCCTGTCTTTTGTTCTCAGAACAGTGGCACTCCAGAAGCATGATTCGCAAAGTGCAAAGAATCTAGTTCCTGGAGGGTCGCCTGGCATAAGGCTTTGCATGATGGGATCGAGGCGCATCGCCCATACGATCATCTATCGAATTGATATCAATTGCCCAATGTCATGTCGTAGAGCTAATGATTCTATATATTGTACGTTGGATAGATTTTTGTCCGGAGCTCGTCTTATCCGTTCTGCGAATGGATGAGGTTGTGGGAATCCCGACAGCCGGCGCAAGCCAACCCCCATCCCATGCTGACGGCCCCACTAACCTTTCTTATTTTTACAACTGTGACCATCAATTAACCGCAGAATTTCTTGCTCATGAAAATTCTGCCGATAATGAGCAATGAAAAAGGGAACAATCTTTCCCACAATAATCAAACTCGGGCCGTCAATTCTAATCATGACACGACAAAAAGACTCAACATGGTTCTCCCTTTTTCAGTGATCTTGAATCCTTCCAGCGGATCTGTAACCTCTTCTACCATGTCTAGTTTTAGCAGAAGACTCAGGTAGCGTGATAGTTGGTAGTAATTGATTCGCATCCTGTATAGAATATGTGTCTTCTTTACAGGTTCCTTTGTTTCTTTCAGCAGCTCCAGCAGCAGGTCGAGCTGATCCCGCTTGTCTTGTTTTTGATCGTTTGGTTTCGTCACCGCAAACTCGTTAGTCGGCATTGAATTCTCGTTCAGGGTTAATTTCGCTCTAATAAAACCATCTTGCAAACGAAACACTTAGGTAATGTCGTTTTGGCTGATTATGGGATCGGCTATCAAATTCGTATAGACGGATCAATAGAAACCCCACATTTTCCTCCTAGCCTATCTGCTTGGAGAAATTTATCACTGCACTATAGAGAATATATGATCCATATCGACCACCATAGGTCTATAGGCAGATATGTGAATTATGGGCGTTAATGTTTAATTCGTATACTATTTTTCCACTTACATGCAAATCGACAGACGAAATCTTACTTGGCTTGTCGCAGGCATGCTTCTGGTGTCCATCGCACCGCTGACAATGTCTGCAAAAGCTTTTGCCCAAGGTGGCATAACTCTTAACGGAGCGGGTGCATCCTTTCCGTTTCCGTTGATAGATACCTGGAGAGTTGAATACCAGAAAGTACAATCGGGCGTTACTTTGAATTACCAATCAATCGGAAGTGGCGGAGGCATCAAACAGTTCACAGAGAATACCGTTGATTTCGGTGCCACCGACGCTCCGCTGAATGCCAACCAGACGAGCAGTCTTCCGGGACCGGCAGTGCACATTCCCGAAACTATCGGATCGGTGGTAGCTGCTTACAACATAGTCGGCGTCCCTGACAAAGGCCTAAAACTGACAGGGCCTGTTCTTGCAGACATATTCCTTGGCAAGATCACAAAGTGGGACGATCCGAGGATCGACGAACTAAACCCGGACTTGGCTTTGCCCTCACAAGATATTGTTGTGGTCCATAGATCAGAAGGTTCCGGTACGACATTCGTGTGGACTTCTTACCTGTCGAAAGTAAGCACGGACTGGGATACGCAAGTAGGAAAAGGTACAGCAGTTCCGTGGCCCACCGGAATCGGTGCACAGGGAAATGAGGGCGTAGCCACAAACATCAAGGACAATCAATATACCATAGGCTATGTGGAGCTTGCGTACGCTCTGACCACAGGAATGGACTATGCCTTCATCCAGAATCAAGCAGGTCAATTCATCGAACCAACGCTTGATTCTACAAGGGCTGCCGTCTCGGCCTCTGCACCAACCCTACCAAAGGGAGAAGAGTCATGGTCAAACGTATCGCTAGTTGACGCTCCTGGAGAAGAATCATACCCGATTGCCAGCTTCTCGTACCTGCTCCTCTACAAGGAGCTGAATACCAATCCGCAGATAAACAGCATAGAGAAGGCGAAAGCTCTTGTAGACTTTGTGTCGTGGGCAATCACAGACGGACAGGAATTCGCGGACGACCTGTCCTATGTGCCGCTGCCTGAAGAAGTTGTGAAGCTCGATCAGGAAACCCTTAGGGGTCTCACCTTTAACGGTCAGCCTGTAATAGAAACCGCAGGAGAACCTTTCACAGTAACCACATCACTTGATGGAACCAACTATACTGTCACGGGCAAGTCAACCTTCACTGCGACCAAAGTCGAAATAATTCCAGAGCAGTCCGTAAGGGTCACTTTCGACGGCGATGGTGAAGTAGAGCTCACCTTGCCAAAAGCAATGATTGATGGCATCTCCACCGTATCGTCAGGCGGGCAAACGATCGTGCATGAGACGATAAACACCTCCTCTTCCTCAACTACTATCAGGTTCACGGTACCTGAAGGCGCAAGCACGATAGACATCCAAGGAGCAATGGTTGTGCCCGAGTTCGGGGTAGTTGCATTACTGATCTTGGCGGCAGCCATAGTCGGCATCATCGGTATCAGCAGGTTCAAAGGCAACGCGATAGGGACAGGCTCTGGACGGCTGATGTAAGCCTTCCACTCCCATTTTTTGGTACTACTATATAGTTCACTGTGATCTATGTTTTCTTCGTTGACAAGCATAAAATATCGATTTTTTGCCCGCTAGCCTAGGTGAGATTCCATCAACACTACCCAGTCACCAAAGGAACGTAGGGACTCCTTTTCGTCCTTGTTTCTGGGAAAGAAGAGAAGAGGCGACAGAATTTTCAAATGGGTGATAATCGGAGCCTCCGGCTATACTCTCCTCATGCTGGTAATGGTTGCCTTCTCTGTCATCGAGGGATCCATCCCAGTGTTTTCGGCGGAAGGGCTAGGTTTTTTTTTCGGCACTGACTGGAACCCTGTGGAAGGCAGAGAGTCATACGGTGCCCTGCCATACGTGGTAGGAACTCTTGCGAGCGCAGGCATTGCAATGGCAATCGGCGTACCGATCAGCTTGGGAATCGCCGTCTTTATTTCCGAGATTGCTCCGCCGAGAATAGGCACTCCCGTTGCCTATGTAATTGAGGTTCTTGCAGCAATCCCAAGCATCGTATATGGGTTATGGGCACTCTTGGTTTTCAGGATCTGGATACTGGATCTCATTGAGCGACCTCTCTATCAGGCATTCGGAGGCACCCTGCCTTTCTTTGCAAAGGCCCCATTTGGCTTGGATATTTTTACAGCCGGAATAGTTCTGGCAATAATGATCATTCCGATAATCACTTCAATTTCCCGAGAAATACTAAGGGCCATACCCAATTCCCAGAGGGAAGCTGCATACAGCTTGGGAGCCACCCGGTGGGAAACTGTGCGCAGGGTACTATTTCCTTATGCGAAGGCTGGGCTTCTAGGGGCCACAGTGATCGGGCTTGGAAGGGCGGTAGGCGAGACTATGGCGGTTACAATGGTAATCGGCAATGCCGAAGGGCTGTCTGCTATTCCTACAACTCTTTTCAGTCAGAGTCAGACGCTTTCGAGCATGATTGCCAGCCAGTTCAACGAGGCGGTAACACCGCTGCATTCGTCAGCTCTAATAGCGCTTGGGGCCGTGCTGTTTATTGTCGCCATGGGCATCAACGTTGGCGCGCAATTGCTCGTTTCAAGGATGGTCAAGGTAACCCCGGGGGCGAAAGAGTGAATGAGTGACATAGCTGGCGTCCAGGAGAAACGAAGGAGAGCGATCCAAGATGCAATAGTTCATCAGAATCGGAAGAGGAGACTGATAGACCGAACGTTTACGGGCGTGACTATGGCATGCATCGCCCTCGCAATGATACCACTTGGAAGCATCCTTGTCGAAGTTGTAAAGAATGGAGCTTCCGCGATCAGCGTCGAGTTTCTCACGCTGCAGCAGGGCAAGATTGTGTCAACGCCAGCGGAACTTCAGGAATGCGAAGACCTCGGAATTCTTCCAATCCACTGTAACACCGGCGGAATTGGCCCTGCGATCCAGGGAACTCTGATCGTAGTCGGATACGCCTCGCTAATCGGCGTGCCAGTGGGAGTCTTGGCAGGAATCTACCTTTCCGAGTACGCAGGCAATAGCAGATTCGCCTACATGGTCAGATTCTTCAACAACGTGATGACAGGTATGCCGTCGATAGTGATAGGCATTGTCGGCTATGTAATAATCGTTCTAGCGATCGGATTTAGTGTCACTGCAGGTGCAGTGGCACTTTCCATAATAATGATACCCATCATAGTAGGCGTGACCGAGGAGACGCTAAAGCTGGTCCCAAATTCCATCCGTGAAGCTGGGCATTCGCTTGGCATACCGAAATGGAGGGTAACGCTGTTCATCACGTTGAGAAGTGCCAAGAATGGCGTCCTAACAGGCATCGTGCTCGCGCTCTCACGCATAGCTGGCGAGACCGCGCCGCTCATCATGACGATTCTTGGAACCAGCCTGTTCTTCCAGTTCACCTATGAGGGGTTCACAGATCCAGTCGATGCCCTGCCGCTTAGGATATTCAGGCTCGCTGCTCTGCCATACGAGAACGCCGAATCATTTGGGTGGGGTGCGGCATTGGTCCTCATACTTGTTGTGCTCTCGCTGAGTATGGCCCTGAGGTTCCTGGTGCTTGATAGGAGATACAGGGTGAGCGGCCGTACAAGGCTGTGATCACGGCACCCATTTTCTATATAGTCCTATATGACCTATTTAGATAATGATTAATTATCAGAAAAGGCGCAATGCTGCTGTGACTAGCGAAGAGTACGCTAACAGTAGTGTAGATTACAAGCTTTCCTCAGCGCAGGCTTACGCTCGAGGCTACAAGGTTTCCGTCAGGAACCTTAATTCTTGGTTTGGTGTAAAGCAGGCTCTCAAGAACATTAACTTCGATGTCAAGGAGAATACGATCACATCCATGATTGGACCATCAGGATGTGGCAAGACAACCCTTATCCGATGCCTGAACCGCATGAATGAGATGACACCTGGCGCTGCGGTGAAAGGGAGCGTATATTTGGATGATGTCGATATTTACGCCAGCGGCACAGACCCGGTGACCATCAAAAGGCGCATCGGAATGGTTTTCCAAAAGCCAAACCCCTTTCCGACTATGAGCATTTATGACAATGTTGCGGCTGGCCTAAAGCTTAACGGTATTAGGGACAAGAAGCTTATCAATGAAATAGTGGAGGAGAGCCTCAGGGGCGCGGCACTATGGGACGAGGTCAAGGGCGAGCTCGGCAAGCCTGGCTCAAGCATATCCGGAGGTCAGCAACAGCGCCTGTGCATAGCGCGAGCACTTGCGATGCAGCCCGAAGTGCTACTGATGGACGAACCAACATCTGCACTCGACCCGATAGCTTCGGCCAAAATAGAGGAGCTTTTAAATGATCTAAAGAAAGACTTGACGATCATAATAGTGACGCACAACATGCAGCAGGCCGCGCGTGTGTCTGACTACACTGCATTTATGTATCTTGGCGAAATGGTGGAGTACGGGCCTACAAAACAGATATTCGAAAACCCCCAGAAAGAACTGACAGAACGCTATATCTCTGGCAAGTTCGGCTAGTCAGACCAAGAAAATAAATAGAAAGCCTTCGGGAACCTTTCATAATTGACACGGCTCCTTGACCTTGGCATAAGTCGGATAAGCAACATTATCATGGACATGGCGACACTGTCCGTTCGCTCTGTTGACACGGCCATAGAGTCATATGAAAAAGGGAGTGGCTCAAAAGATCAGATTTTCGAATGGTCGGAGCAGCTCAGGGTGCTCCAAGACGAAGTCACCGAGCTCGCTGTCGAGCTGATCGCCCGGTACCAGCCCGTCGCGACCGACCTTCGATTCATCAAATCATGCATGGAGATTTCGTACGGCTTCTCGAGGTTTGGCAGGTATGCCTACGATATCATGGATATCATCGGGACCATGGGACCGCTTTCCCATTGTGACAAGAGTCCAGTCCTGGACATGGCAAATACTGCAAGGGAAATGATCCACTTGAGCATCAAGGCGCTGCGGACGCAGGACAAAGACGCCGCAAAAAAACTTTACGAGATGGACGATACCGTGGACGCGCTCTATCGCAAATACCTGCGGGAGATAATAACACCCACCAGCAGAAAGGACATGAAAAACATGATCACTGATCCCCGGTGCTACCTCTCTACATTGCTAATCCTGCGATATTTGGAGCGCATCTCCGATCATGCTTGCTACATTGGCGATTCGGTCCACTACATTGTAACGGGAACCTCCAGTCCAAGACGCTAAAATCTATGTAGAACAAGTGGTGATATATAGTGCCCTATAGTCTATTCGCGCAAACCGTTTATTCATACCCGAATAAGTCAGCGCCGTGAGAACTGGAACAGACCACCGGGAAGTCAGAAAGGTCCAATTTACAGGTAGATCTACCTATGTCCTATCGCTTCCAAAGAGATGGATAGAAGAAATGCGCGTTAAGGCGGGTGACCAGGTGACACTGGTTCGAGAGCTAGATAATTCATTGTCGGTCGTCCCGGTAGCTGCCGGCGCGTCAGATTCGCTTAGTGAAGTAACTGCCACCATTATGCCTGCAGAGGGCAGCAACACGCTCAAGCGTAAAGTAGTTTCAATGTACCTGGCCGGCTACAACATAATCCACCTGAAGCTCAAGTCAGGCAGGATAAATCCTGTCCTGCGCGATGCAGTCAGGGAGGTAGTCAGGCGCAACCTTGTCGGCACAGAAATGATAGCCGATGCGTCAGACAATATCACGCTCCAGGTGCTGCTATCCCTGCCCGAGCTTTCAGTCAACACCGCGATCAGAAGGATGTACCTTATCGCCTCTTCCATGCACAAGGATGCAATGTCGGCACTGTCCGAAACTAACCACGAGCTGGCGAAGGAGGTAATCAAGTCGGACGACGAAGTTGACAGGTTCAGCCTCTACATACTTCGCAACTTGGTAATGGCCACCCAGAACGGTCGGGTTCTGAGAGAAATGGGCCTGAAAAACCCTTCAGACTGTTTGAGCTATCGTGTTGCAGTAAAGAGCATCGAACGCGTTGCAGACCACGCCTGCGGGATAGCAGATAGGGCAATAAAGCTAAAGGATAGGATGCCCAAGGATTCGCACCAAAAGGTAGAGAAGATGAGCCAGCTTGCCCTCAAGGTGCTGGAAGACTCGGTCGAGGCGTTGCTGCGAAGAGACTACCAGCTTGCAGACAGGACGGTCGACGTAGTGGAAAACGTGCGTTTGCTAGAAAATGATGCGGCAGCGGCGATAGAGAAGGACAGGAATCACGATCCGGCCAATCTAAAGCTCGTACTGGAGGACATCAGGAGGACAGCCGAGTACGGTAGCGACATTGCCGAGGCGGCCATGAATGAAACGATAGATGAGGTAGTAGAAAAGCACGTTCCCGTCCGCAGCAAGTGATTCAAGATAGTTTCAATGCGGAAAATTAATGTCGGAGCTCCGGCGCAGCGATCCTAATGCTTGATATTATCCAGCTGACGGTTCTGGCTGGCCTAGGCCTTGCGATCGGCTTTGTTGGAGGCATGACGGGTCTGGTGCTTGGGGTACTGCGATTCCCGCTGATCCTGAGCACCGAAATTTCTGCTGGAATGGCGGCCGGAACAAACATTGGTGTAAGCACGCTTGGAGCATGCACTGCAGCTGTCAGACACCTTCGACAGAACAACATTCATCGCCGGATCTTTATCATAACGGCTTCCACCGGAGCCGGCGGGGCTTTTCTGGGGTCGCTCCTGACAAACTTTGTGTCAATAGCCCTCTTGCTAATTGTAATATCGATAATCATTTCCTATGAAGCATTCTCGCTCATCCGCGGCTCACGGAAAGAACCAGCGGCTAAGCCAGAGAAAGAACGGCAGAACGCCATCTTTGTCGAATCGATCATTGGACTTGCCATTGGATTCCTCGGCGGTCTCGTGGGACTTGTTCTGGGGAGCATCCGGCTTCCAGCAATGATTTCTGCTTTAAGGATGGAGCCCAGAATCGCAGTCGGAACGAACCTTGCGGCGTCTTCCATAATGGGTGCGGCCGGCTTTACAGGCCATCTACTTTATGGCCAGGTTGATCTAGTGATCCTTTCGGTAATGGGGCCTGCAGCAATGGCAGGCGCCTTTATCGGCGCGAGGTACACGAATCGCTTCAGCGCACGGACATTAAGAATGCTTATCGGTCTGGTGCTGATACCTGTGGCAGTCGCGATGTTCATGAAGGCGATATCAACAGTTAATGCCTGATCCTATCCAGCGCGGAATTGATAAAGTCATCAGTCAAAAGTGATGGTATCCGTATGTCCTTTCCGGTCGAATCAACCAGCAATTTTCTGATAAGTTCAAAGAGCAGCAGCTTGCTGTCCATGTCGTTCTCTTCTCTGCATGTCCTGATCAGATCGTGGACGTCCTCAACAGCATTCATGTCAGCAATTGCATGCTAACTTGTTCTTAGAAGTTATCCCGGGTGTTGCAGTAGAGTATTATAGATCACTTAAGTTGCATGCCGCGACAAGAAAGATTGGACGAAGGTTCTATAACGTAAATTGTCAGAGCTTTCAACTTTCTACCATCGAAACTACATCAGAGTAGCACGGAATCGCTACGTGAATCATTTAGTTCTACATACAGTATGTGCATAAAACGTTTATTGTAACCGATCTGATCCGGGAAACGAACGGAATCATGATTACCAAGCATTCTCATGCGTTACTGTTAGGCTTCGTCATCCTTTCTTCTGCATTGTTGACGGGCTTCCAATCTGCCATCGGTCAAGCTGTAATGGAGCTGCCAGACCCAGAAGGTGGAGCAGAGTTTGACCCCGGAGATGAAGTGACGATCAAAGGCAAGATCGAAGGTGTAATCGATGGTCAGGTAGACATCGAAGTAGAAAGCGGGGATTCTGGCGAAAAGCTGCACGAAAAAGAGGGTGTCGATCTTGTTGACGACGGAGAAGGCAATGGTCTCTTTGAACACAAATTCATGCTTCCTGAAGAGGGCTATTACAACGAGGAAGACCCAAGCTATACGCGTGAGAGTTTTGTGGTAACCGTTATTTTCGAGGGCGAAGATGCCGGCGGTGCCTTTTTCGATGTGTTATTGGAGTCGGAGCTTTCTCCTCCAGACTTTTCTCTCGACAAGGACACGTACTCTAGAGGAGAAGACGTGGTCATTACAGGCTTAGTTGAGGGATCAAATGACGGTGACGAGGTAGTCATAGACGCAAGTGATCCGGATGGCGAAAAGATAGTCGATGCCGTGCCCGTAACGATTACTGATGAAGAATTTACGTACACATTCACTATTCCGGACGACGCTCTCATCGACGACAATGAAGGATACACGGTCGACGTTACTTATGAAGACACACTCACAGAAACCAAGAATTTCTCTGTCGAGGGTGACGGAGATGGAAACGAGGAAGATAACACGAGCAGTCAAACGCTGATCAGAACGGATCGTGACGAGTACGACCCAGGGGACGAAGTAAAGCTCACTGGAAGCGTAGCCGGAGCTAATGATGGAGAGTTCGCCGAGATCAATGTGCTGGGCCCGGACGACAAGGTCCTGCAATACGTCAGCAAAAAGAATGTCGCGGTTACTGCTGGCAATTTCACCTTCACCTTCGCTCTTGACGATGATGCGGAGGGCGGTACGTACGAAGCGACCATAAAGTTCGAGCAAGAAACAAAGTCAGCCACGTTTAGGGTGACCGGAGCTACCGCGCCAATCCCAACTGCTGAAGGGCCAACGCTTCAATTACCGCTCAAAATCGGCAAAATTCGCGTAGAGACAGACGGCGAAAGGTATGAGCAAGGAGACCAGATACAAATTACCGGCACAGTCGATGGCGCCTACG
>DATBMW010000010.1:0-8597 GCA_036554645.1 Nitrososphaera sp. | reverse complement strand
GCTTCTATGCCAAGACCGACTCGCCGTGTGCGTGCCAATCACTCGAGAATGTTTAGAGCAGAATAGAGCCTTCTTCGTTGTTCGCGTCCATAGAATGGCAAAAGCAACGCGCCGAAAATGCTTACTGCAGCGAACATGATGCCAACGGGGCTATTCGCAGAAATTTCAACGCACGGGTCACCCACAGTGCAACAGCCGCCTTGCGCCGGACAGCCATGCGCATGGGCTTGCAGGGGCACAAATGACACTGCTGCCAATAACAGAATTGCAATCAATGCAAAGAACGAAAGCACGAGCTTTCTTCAAGCCCTTGATATTTCAGCGTTGTCGTGTACTGGTCTTAGAACACAACTAATATGGGTTCTAATCGTCGCAAGAATCAAAAAAATACGAAAGTGGACCGGGTGGGATTTGAACCCACGACCTCAGCAATGCCAATGCCGTATCCTACCGGACTAGACGACCGGCCCTAACTGCAGACTCTGAGAGGTTTGATAACGATATTAATAGTTTAATCGGAAAGAATATTATTATTGCCTTCGATTCCTCATTTGTCTTAACGTGGCTCTGGAGCAATCAATCGGCGCTGTTATCAAATATCATGCTTCGGCAGATTCGCAATCCTCCGAATTTCTGCTTCTGAAAAACCGGAGGGGATTCTGGGGTTTTCCACAGGGCCACAAAGAGAGAGGCGAAAGCGAGATCCAGACTCTTGTCAGAGAAGTATTTGAAGAAACAGGGATCAGAGACCTGGAGATCCAGTCCTACATTGGGGAAATAAGATATTCCTATTTCAAAGGAGACGGGATGAAATCTGAGAAGGAAGTGAGATTCTACTTTGCCACGACGCCGACAAAGCAGGTAAAGATATCCATTGAGCACGCTGACTTTAGATGGGTTACTCTGGCAGACGCTCTCAACATGATAGACCACGCAAAACTAAAGCTGATACTGGGCAAGGGTCACCGCAAGGGATTGTACTAGCTATCGTTCTTGAAAATAAGGTAATAGATTTATAGCCATCGGACTGGGATTAACCTAACTGATATTCATATCATGGTAGCATCAGGTGGCAGACGAATTGTCCTGACCGCGGACCGCAGCCTAATGACGAACTACAGGGGAAACTTTCTGTATGGCTTTATCGCGTGTGGGCCTTACGAGCTCCTGCCAGAATTCGTGTTTGACAAGATCTTTTGCCCGAGCGTCGAGACCGACAAGAGCACGGGCGGGGTCAAGGTGGCGCAGTGCGGGCTGAGGAGAATAGAGGGAGCCCTCTTAAGAGAATACAAGCGCGATGAAATATTCCTGGCCCACCCTGAAATGCTCGATAAATGCATAGGACCAGATACAAAGGTGGTCGGCATCAACGTAATGGACCCCCTCGGAATGGCCCCAGTCACCACCACAATGTCTCCAGAGAAATTGTCCTACGTCGCCATGAAATTCAAAAAAATGTGCGCTTCAATTATCCAGCTAAAGAAAAAGTACAACTTTAAAGTGGTGGTAGGCGGAAACGGCTCGTGGGAACTGGCAAAGCCGGACAGGATGAAGATACACGGCATAGACACGGTAGTCATTGGAGAAGCAGACGAGCTGGCCCTCGACCTTTTCAGAGACCTCGAGGCCGGCGAGGCGCCAGAGCTGTTGCACACCTTTGTCAGGAACATAGAGAACGTTCCGATGATGCAGGGCCCGACGGTCAATTCGCTCATCGAGGCCATGAGGGGATGCGGGAGGGGATGCGACTTTTGCGATGTGAACAAGAGATCAAAGAAGGACTTTCCTCTTGAGCGCCTACAGAAAGAAGCCAAGCTCAACCTGGACTATGGGTTTGATTCCATCTGGCTGCAGTCTGATGAAATGCTTCTTTATGGTTGCGACAACAAGGACTTTATCCCAAATGCAGACGCCATTACGGAACTCTGGAGTGGTCTAAAGTCTACCGGCGCACGCTTTGTCGGGACCACCCACATGACACTTTCAGCCGTCGCTTCGTCCCCTGACCTTATCAAAAAGATGTCTGAAATCAACGGCATGGACGTAGCCAACGGCAGGTGGCTCGCGACGAACCTGGGAGTCGAAACGGTTGCTCCAAGGATGGTCAAGAAACATCTGGGCGTAAAGACCAAGCCTTTCCAGCCAGAGGAATGGGGCGCCGTGGTGAGGCAAGGTTGCAAGGTCTTAAATGACAACCACTGGTTCCCGGCTCTGACGCTCATTATTGGGTGGCCGGATGAAACGCCTGACGAAACCCAGTACACGATTGACCTGATAGACGACTTTAAGCAGATGAACATGCGCGGCCTGGTTGCACCGCTCCTCTACCAGGACTTTTCGGAAAAGAATTCGATGCACTTTGGAAACCTGAACGAAGCGCAGTTTACTCTGTTCTGGAGATGCTGGGAACACAACCTGCGGGTCATTAACGACATCATTCCGATCATTATCAGGAACAAGACCTACGGCCCCGCGATGAAGGTGTTCATGGCAGCCCTTATCAAGGCTGGAACCTGGGCCATATTGAGGTACCTTAGAGGCCTGTCAAAGGAGCTGTTCAACGGTCAAGTGCCGGAAGACATTGTTGCTAGATACTCGGGCAAGAGGTCTGTCACCGCGACGGCGGCTCCGCGCCTGTAGGACTAGCCTCTCAGTTTTGATATCGCTTCGTCTGCCAGCGTCGCGATGTTTGGCGTCAGAACTATGAAGTAGTTCCTGTCCGCGCGTTCCACCACATTGACTGTCTTGAATTTCTTTGTCGAAATATCGAATTCGACCAAGCCCGGCTCGAGCTTGCCCTTTGTGTAGATCATCATCAGTATTTCGCCGGTCAGCGGCGTCAGCGGCACAATGGAAAAGACGTATCCCTTGTACGAGCTGATTGGCATCACCTGTTTCATGTATGGAGCAACAGAGCAGAGATAGAGAAGAACGTCTTCTACTGTTGCAAATTCCTCGTATTCAAACTTCATCCATTTCGATGACCTCGTAGGGAAATAAAAGGCTTTAAACGAGGTGAGCCTAGCCGTAAGACTCGAACTTTACGTCGTAGCTTCCGTCCTTTCTCTTGTTGCGTTCAGTCACAAAGCCCTTTGGAACAAGATAGTCCAGGGCTCCATCGACCGTACCCTGCCAGCCGCAAATGTAGAAGGACGTATTCTCGGGAGTAACCTTTTCACCCACGAGTTCTTCGAGAGGCGAAAGGTCTTTGCCGGCTTTTGGTCTGAGGAATGACTCGACCCTTCCTTTCTGTCCCGACCAGGTCCTATTGAACCACTCTTGTGGCCTGCTGACGCTTGCCCTGTAGCGAAAGTTCCATTTGTCCTTACCTAGGTCAAGGCTTTGCTCCTCTAGCGAACTCAGGAGATCCTTGTAGCTCAGCTCATCAACATAGCTGGCTCCATGCAGCACGATTATTTCGCGCTTGCTGCCAATTGACTTTAGGTGCATTGAATAGGAAACAAACGGGGCAAGACCGGTTCCGCCGCCAATCAGGACCATTCTCCTGTTGTCTGGAGTGCCGTCATGCATCTTGTCGTTGATCGTAAAAATTCCGGTGGGCTTTACCCATGCGATATCATCGCCTTCCTTCTTGTTGAATAGTTCTGTCGTGAGCCGGCCGGGAACTGGCTTTCGGACCCAGCGGATAACGAGTTCAAAGCGCTTCTTTTGCTCAGGAGGAGACGCTATCGAATATGCCCTTCTTATTATCTTGCCTTCGCTTGGAACATGCAGGCCGAGGGTGACAAACTGCCCAGCTTTAAAGTCAGGGATGGGGCCAGTCTCGGGAGTTATGTGGAAAATTGCAAGGTCTTCCTTCAGCACCTGAACATATGTGATCTTGGCCTTGTTGTCAACGACCATATTTGTGAGAATTCTAGATCGTTAAATAAATACATTGTTAATAGACGATGCTTAGGTTTCGTCTGTTCTCGGACTCGGAGGCAAGTTTTAATCCGTTTGCGATGGTGCTAACGGTGTGCCGGACTGGCTAAAGCGAGGTGGAGGTTCAGGATCGAACAGCGAAATAGACCAGCTGACCAGCACCATTAATGACCAGAGTTCTGAGCAGAGAAAAATCACTGATCAGTTCAACAAGGCAATGAACAACTTTGCCACCGAAAGATCGCTGGAGACCTGCCTGGATGCGCTCAACCTTGCAATGCAGCTCGCAAACATCCGGGGCAAGCTTGCCGAATCTTACGAATACTATGCAAGATTGCTCGAGCGCGAAATCACGCGTATGAATAGGTCCGCCGGTTCCTAGTCCTGAACCGGAATCGGCATTGTCAACTTTTCAAAATCTTCAAAGAGCGCATAGCCGGATCTGCCGTTTAGGAAAAGTACAAACATTCCTTCCTCCATGAGGTTTTCTATCGTGACTCCCAACTCCTCTGTTTTTGTAATGGGCAGGTATGACAGCGAGTCTGTAACGAGCATCAGGCTAGTATTTTCGTAATTGTCGATAATGTCATAGAGCATCGACTCGAGCATGCCGGAAAGCGAGATGTCGTATTTGTCAAGCCTTGGCCGAAAATAAGTAGCAATAGATTCCTTTTCATCGCCATCGCCTCTTGTGCCCACAAGGAGAGAGTTGAATACCTGGCTTCCTTCATCAAACATCTTGTCGCGCTCGAGATTTTGGTATCCATTTGACTTGAAGAATCCTTCGCACTCTCTGACGAGCTGCTCTTCAGTCATCCAGTTGCTCCGGCCCTCGTTCATTCGCGCAAAATAAGTTCTTGGCGAAATCATGCGCCTGCTGCTCAATTCACTACTCTCAGGTGTTCAGCTTGGCGTATAAGTTTGTTTACCGGAATACTATGCGATTCTTTATTGCCCCCAGCTTTTCAATAGCAATTTCTACAATATCGCCGTTCTTCAGGTACTTTGGTTCTTTCATCGACATGGCGACTCCAGCCGGGGTGCCTGTCGAAATTATGTCACCCGGCTCAAGGGTCATTGTGGTGCTGAGCGCCGATATTATCCGGCGGATTGGGATCACCATGTTGGCGCTTGAAGAGTCCTGACGCAGCTCGCCGTTCACCCTTGTCGTAATTTTCAGATTCTGTGGATCCGGAACCTCGTCCTTGGTCGTTATCCACGGACCGCAAGGAGCAAAGGTGTCTATACCCTTACCACGTGTGAACTGCTTGTCCTTGAACTGTATGTCCCTTGCGGACACGTCATGCATTATCATGTAGCCAAAAATAGAGTCGGACGCCTTTTCCTCGGTAACTTTCTTGGTGGGCCTTCCAACGATCACCGCGAGCTCTGCTTCGTAGTCAAGCCGGGTCACAAATGATGGGCAGATCACGTCCCTGAAGGGCTCGTTAAGCGCCGTCCGGGGCTTCATGAATATCACCGGCTCGTCTGAAGGGGTCAGACCGGCATCGCGCGCGTGATCATAATAATTGAATGCGAGGCAGATTATCTTCGGAGGGTTTGGCAGAGGCACCAAGAGTTCGGCAGGATCCATTTTGTGATTGTACTTTAGTCTCGCCTTGTGCTTCTGCACCTCTTCGAGCCAGCCCCCAAACATAAAGTCCTTGATATTTGGTGGCACCGGGATGCCGGTCTGCTGCTGGATCTCGGTTCTAATGACGACATGCTTGCCATCATCGGAAATGATGCCGTACGACTCTTTTACCCTGCTGTCGCGTATTCTTGCTATCTTCACCAGTTTCTCACCTGTGGCTCATGATGGCGGTATGTCTGTCATCGATTCGGCAGAATCCAAACCTGACGAACTGGACATGCGAATCTGGCTTTAGCGTTGAAGCATAGGATTCTGCAAAGCCCTTTGCCACCTCCAGGCTATTCACATTGTAATTGTCGCCTATGTAGAGCTGCTTTGGAATTATTACATTATAGTCAACCATGTCGTTCTTTGCGATCCACTGGATCTTTGGCATCGACTGTCTTATTTCATCGCTTCCTATTTCGGCAACCAGCGGTGCACCGGCGGAGTTCCTGACCTCCGCTATCTTTATGTTGTAAAGTTCTATGAGCCTGATTTCGTCTCCTACCTTCAGGTGAGCCGCGTCCTCCCCAGCGATGAAAAAGGTACCGCCAGCCCGGACCCTTCTTGATCCAAGGGTCGCATTAGTTGGGTGGTTCTTTAGGGTGACTTCCTGTTCTCTTGCCCCGCTCACCCGGAGTTCTACTGGATCCTTTGCAAAGAATAGCCGCGGAGAAACAGGGTCTATTATCTTGCGGTTGAACGCTTCGAGGGTCTCAAATGGAGGCTTGGTCTCGGCCAGAGTTATTCCAAGTGAAAGCACGAATTTCCGAATTGCTTCTGGCAAAAAGCCTCTTTTCTTGAATGCAGCCAGAGTGGGAAGCCTCGGATCGTCCCAGCTCTTGATAGTTCCGTCGTCTATAAGGGGCCTTAACTTTCGCTTCGACACTGGGACGCCATCGAACTCGAGCCTTGAGAATTCGATCATTTCGGGTTTGCGAAGGCCGAGCCTGTCCAGTATTTCGAAATATAGTGGGTTTCGCAGCTCGTATTCCTTTGTCCTCATTGCGTGTGTCACCCCGTCGACGCTGTCCTCGATTGGCGCTGCAAAATCATAGGTGGGCCAGATCCTTACACTCCTGCCCAGCTTGGGATGGTCACCTTCTATTATTCGAAATAGCGTGGGGTCGCGCATTGCGGTATTCTGATCAGACATGTCTCCTTTGAATCGTATTACCGCCTGATTCTGATCGTATGAAGATCCAAAGAATCCTTCTAGCCTGTCAAGTGCAGTCGAGTGTTCGGCCCTGCACTCGCACGGCGTCCCCTTTGCCCTGAGATCGCGCATCTTTTCCTGGGTGCAGGTGCATACATAGGCGCCACCCAGCTCGACCAGCTTGCGGCCATAGCTGTGCAGAAGACTCATATCATCTGAAGTGTTCTTTGTCAGATCCGGCTTTACGCCAAGCCATGAGAGTCCTTCGCTTATGGCATCATAGTATTCGAGCTTTTCCTTGAGCGGGTTCGTGTCGTCGAATCGCAGGATGAGTCTTCCCCCATACATCTTTGCATACTCTTCGTCAATTATCGCTGCCTTGGCGTGACCGATGTGCGGATAGCCGTTTGGCTCCGGAGGAAACCGCGTTACCACCTTGCCGTGTTCCGCCCCCTCCAGGGGAGGCAGCTGCGGTCCCGAGGTGGTTGACGCGATTTCTTTTTTCTTCATTTCTTCGGGAGCGAGCTCTTCAAGCATTGATCTTTGCCGTTCAGGCGAAAGCGAGTTGATGTCCTGAATGACGGCCTTGATGTCTGGCAAGATGTCCTTGATCGTCCTACGGAGTTCCGAGCGCGAGCCAAGGAACTTTGATACAACAGCATCTGCCTGCGCCTTGCCGCCGTGTTCGACAGCGTTTTTCAGAGCGAGAACCTTGATGAACCTCTCGGTGTCAGCGTCAACCGGCACGCGTATTTTACAGACTCCTGCCGACCACGAAATCTGCCGAGAACTTTAAAGA
This sequence comes from Nitrososphaera sp., assembly GCA_036554645.1. GTDB lineage: Archaea > Thermoproteota > Nitrososphaeria > Nitrososphaerales > Nitrososphaeraceae > Nitrososphaera. Next base: position 1,121 of record DATBMW010000010.1, on the reverse strand, counting down.
GCGCTTGGCATCAGAGTCCGCGTAGTTCTCTATTGCCCGCAGCGCGTCAATCATGTATTTCTTTGCGGCGTCCCGTACTTCCCGTTCTATGCCAATGTCAGAGATTATCCTGACCGCTTCTCTGATATCAGCCGAGGTTGCCCTTTCCCTGGCGCCAAACACATGCCGCAATTTGTCCCTGTCCTTTTCCCTGGCGTTTTCAAGGGCAAGCAAGATGGGATATGTCTTTTTCCCTTCCCTCAGGTCGTTTCCCGCGGCTTTTCCCGTCAGTTTCGGGTCTCCCACCACTCCTATCAGGTCGTCTACGAGCTGGAAGGCTATTCCGATGTTATGCCCAAATGAAGACAGGTTCTTGATGTCACGATCTGTATAGTTTGGCGCAGACAACGCCCCTAGAGCGCATGACATCTTGAAAAGAGCCGCCGTTTTCTTGCCAATCATGTCGATGTAATCCGATTCTGTCGGCAGCCTGCTGCTTGACGCCACCCCGATGTCTATGGCCTGCCCTTCGCATATTTCAGTGCATGCGATAGACATCCGCCCCACCATCTGGCTAATAGCTTTGTCCGCAATTCCCACTTTGCGGCAGTTATACGTCAGCAACTCGAATGATTTAGAAAACAGGATGTCGCCGGCAAGAATCGCGAGAGGCATGCCATAGGATCTATGCACAGTGGCTGTACCGTGGCGCATTTCATCATTGTCCATGATGTCGTCGTGCACCAGCGTAAAGTTGTGCACGAGTTCAATTGATGCCGCTGCCGGAATTGCGCGCTTTACGGTCCCACCCAGCATTTCACAGCTCTTGATTACCATGAATGGACGGAGTCGCTTGCCGCCGGTTCGGATTAGATGTGAGGAGGCCTGGTAGAGTTCTTTTGGCTTTCCATCAAGGCATGACAGGATGTATTCGTTTACTGTTGAGGCGTAAGATTCCAGCTCTCCTTTGATGCTGCTCGCCTTCATTTGTGGCTGCCGACCTCCAATGCTAAAGGTCCTGTCAATATATACCTTGAGCTGGCGAGAGACGGGATTTTGCTAGCGCCCACAAGAAACATCGTGCTCTTGAATTCTGTGAGCAGCGTGTCAGCAAAAGCGAAAAGGGCTTCTCGCGACTGCGC
>DATBMW010000050.1:0-12838 GCA_036554645.1 Nitrososphaera sp. | reverse complement strand
GTCACCGCGAGTTTTTGTCTCTGCTGCGGCTTGGGCGCCTTTTTCTTCTCTTCTGAAGGCTTGATCTCGGCTCCTCCAGGACCAGTCTGCGCCGTCTTGTCTGAAGCACCGACTGCTTTTTTCTTGTTGCCTCCCATGTCTTTTGTGTAATATCAAAAGCCCTATTAAAAATCATTCAGAAACGCTTTAAGCATGAAGGAGATGCAGCATGTTTTGGCTTGGATTTTGCTCCCATGGTAGAGACGTTTCAGAAAATGGGAGGAACATCGAGCAGGATCGCCCTTACAGAGTATCTGGTCGATCTTTTAAAGCAGACTCCTCCCGGTATTATCGACAAAGTTACCTATCTTATTCAAGGCAAGCTCTATCCTGACTACGAAGGGATTGAAATCGGCGTCGCCGAGAAAATGATAGTGCGCGCTATTGCGAGCTCATCAGGCAAGAACGGGGCAGAGATCGAACGCATTTACCAAAAAACCGGAGACCTGGGCGATGCCTGTGCCGAAGCCATGAAGTCAAAAAGCCAGTCCACCCTTTTTTCAGAGCCGATGACAGTCGAACGCGTCTATGACACTTTTGACAGGGTGGCACGCACGACTGGACCGGGATCCCAGGAAATCAAGCTGCGGTTCATAAGTAGCCTCCTCAATGATGCCACACCGGAGCAAAGCAGGTACATTGTAAAGTTCGTCATGGGACAGCTCAGGCTTGGAATCGCAGACTATACGGTCATGGACTCACTTGCGCTTGCCTTTACCGGTGATAAGGGAAACAGGCAGGTTCTTGAAAGCGCATACAATGTTTCAAGCGACCTTGGTGCCATAGCAAAATTGATGGCCACAAAGGGACTGCGAGCAGTCCGGTCAGTGAAGGTAAAGCTTTTCAGGCCAATAAGGCCGATGCTTGCGGAAAGGGTCACTACGGCCGAAGAGGCACTGGAGCGCATGGAGGGCAAGGCGGGTGTTGAATACAAGCTCGACGGCGAGCGCGTGCAGGTACATAAGGGAAAGGACAGAGTGGAACTGTTCTCCAGAAGGCTTGAAAAAATAACCGGGCACTATCCGGATGTCGTCAAGGCAATGGGCTCGATTCGGCACGAAGTCATAATGGAAGGAGAAGTGGTTGCCGTCAATCCCGAGACCGAAGAATACCTTCCCTTTCAGGAGTTGATGCACAGGCGGCGCAAGCATGGAGTGGAAGAGGCGATGGAGAACTATCCGGTAGTCATGAACTTTTTCGACGTACTTTATCTTGATGGAGAAAGCAAGATGCAGGTTCAATATTCGGATCGACGCAAGCTGCTCAAAAAGACTGTCGATTCGGCCAAGAAAAACGACCTTGTCAGACTCATCAATCAGGCAGTAGTGAATGAGCCTGGGGAAATTGACAGGTTCATGGCGTCGGCCATAGAGGACGGTTGCGAGGGCGTCATGATAAAGCAGTTGACAAGCACGTACAGGGCTGGAGCCAGAGAATACGCGTGGGTCAAGCTCAAGCGAGAGTACAGAAGTGAGCTGGCAGATACGCTAGATTTGGTCATAGTTGGTGCGCTTCATGGCCGCGGCAGGCGCGCGGGAAAATATGGGGCGCTCTTGCTCGCCGCGTACAGTCCAAAGGACGACATGTTTCAGAGCGCTACCAAGGTTGGAACGGGATTTACCGATGCACACCTGGAACAGTTCTATAAAGATCTAGGACAACATGTCATAGCCCAGCGGCACGCGAGGGTCGAAACCGAAATGGCGATGGATGTCTGGTTTGAGCCGAGGCTGGTCATTGAGGTAATTGCGTCAGAGATAACCGCCAGCCCATCTCACGCGGCCGCCAAAAACATGGTAAAGCCAGGCTATGGCCTTGCGCTCCGGTTTCCCAAGTTTACGGGCAAGATAAGAGACGACAAGAAACCCGAAGACGCCACCAGCGTTGAAGAATTGATCTCGATGTACCGGGGGCAGCTGAAAACTGCCGGGGTCAAGACTCCTGATGAAGGCTAGATTTCGGAGCCGACGACATGGTTCATCCTGATTGGTAATCCGGAGGAATCCTCCACTTGTCCTGTATTCATTCGCTTTTTCACACAGAGCATTATATTCAAAAGTCATGAAGGACATGCGGTGGTATCAATGGGGACAGGTCTCCTATGGTGACCATAGCTGGACTTGAATTCACCGAGCTGCCTGCGATCATCATGACCGTTCTTGCGCTAGTGGTGGCTCCCGCGGCAACAGCAGTCCTCGCCGGCCTCATGGTCTGGCGGCGGCAGGTAGGTGGAGCCTCGGTAAGACGCGAGCTGATTCACGACAGTACTCGCAATAGGGTGGCGTGGAGGCTAGTGGTGACCGCTCTTCACAGGCCAGTTCCTGCCTGCACGATAAGTTTCGGTGGTGAAACCCTGAATTGGGAAGGATCACAGGAAACTCGAATAGACATCGGTCCTGGAGGAGCGGCTCAGGCCATAGTCGTAGCTCGTGACTATGACGCCGGTACGAAGGTGCAGGTAAGGTCCGGCATGCTTACCATCTTTCATAAGCGATTCGAAAGCCTGCCCGAACTCTCCCTGAATAGCCAGACCGGTACCAAGAAAGATTAAGAAGGCTTGGACTCGTTAACGGGGTCATGAAGATTTCAGACCTTTGCAAGATGATCGAGGAGTCGATCCATTCAGGCAGGTACCCGCTTGACACAGAAGCACAAAAAAAGTTCGCCCCTAGCCTTCATGTTGCGAACTTGTCTGGTTCAGAAGACCTCAAGGCTAACAACATCAAGGTCGAGACTCGCGTCGGCGAATTTTTCGTCACAAACAATTATCTTCCGAATATCCAGCATTTACCGGGAGTAGTAGAGTTGGACGTCCTGGATTCTTTCAAAATGATATGCCGAAGAATCGAGCGACTGGATCAGGGCATCAAGCTGGACCGTCACTAGGCTTTATGGGAAGTAAGCCGATCTGTTCCCGTGAACTTTACGCGAGTTTTTCATGTGCAAACACTAAAAGACCGGAAACACAATACGAGTAGAGTTTGTCTGATCACGTTCTGGATTCTCATAGGATTGCAATGGAAGGATGGAAAGCGCGAAAAGAACAGCTATACAAGCAGCAAGAATCTGTCCTGCAATTAAATGAGGAAGCTGAACGGATCAGCCTGTTGTCGCTTTCCAGACGGAAAGCGGATTAAAATAAGAGTGCGAGGGCACCACAATCGTTGGACAAGGCGATCTCGCTCGTCATATCGGAGCTAGAGAGGCAATCCAATCTGCAGCGAGGAGGAAAAGTCGAATTCCCTCCGGATGGCGAAATGCTCGCGATAACATATGACACTGGCATGTTTTTCTCGATACTGGTACAGGCAATCAAGGCGACTAGGATACTCGAAATAGGGACCTCTTCAGGGTTCTCGACCTTGTGGCTTGCCGATGCGGTGCTTTCAGTCATGAAGCGGAGACCGCAAAGACCGGCGATCTTCACAATCGAAGAGAATCCGAGCAAAGCAAGATGGGCTGCTGCTAATTTCAGAAAGGCCGGTGTGGACAAGATGATAAGAATCATTCCCGGCCAAGCACTCGACGCGCTGCGCGGTCTTTGCAGGTCAAAGGCAGTATTTGACTTTGCCTTCATTGACGCTGATAAGGAAAACATGATCGAGTATTTCGACCTTGCATTACCCATGATAAGAGTGGGCGGCGTTATAGCAGCAGACAATATCCTCTACCCTGAACACTTTCGGCGGCACACAGCAAAGTACGTGCACCATGCGCGTCGTACGCGTAACGTCCAGTCAGTCACCGTCCCTATCGGAATGGGGGACGAAATTTCTATCAAGCTGTCACGTTGACCTACGGTCATAGTGGTTTCCAGCTTTGCGCGCAAGTAGGGGCTGCAAGTCGCTGACGCCTTAGAACAGAATGATGAATTAGTGCAGAAATGTGACAGACAGAACGCCTAACTTGCTATTCGAGCGCACATCTCATTATTTTTTCAATAGCCTGACGAACTCTCTGACGGACAGAGCTTCCTCCCTGTAGGCTTTGATCGTGTGCGTTTTGCCGTCAGGGCAAGTGAGCGATACGACCACAATGTTGATTTCGGCATCCGATGCAAGAAGGGGTGGATGGACTTTTTCTATTCTACAATTCGCATCCAGCAATTCTTGTAGCTTGGTTATCGAATCATACATGGGTTATGATTAGGGTATTGTGCAATTTGAAACTTTATTTGTCTGTCTCTTATGATACTGTTGGATGGCCAGCCTATCAATGAGCGACAAGTTGGTGGTTCTCCAGTACGCCATTAACAAATACGACTCGGAAAATCTGTTGAAGGAAAAGCTCCAGGCAATTGTTCCGCCCAAAGAAATCGAAAGAGGTATCGACACGCTGATTGGCACTCAAAAAGTGCGAAGGATCGGGGCGGATACTTTACAGAACAACGTGAGCCACACCGGAGAACTTCCCGAAGTTCCTGAACATCTCCGGTCAGTGGTGGATAACCTCTAATCTCGAACCGAACGCTCTCAGACAAAAGTTCACTTGACTGGGAACGATGCTATGCATTCTGACAATATTCTGGCAGCAATGCTTGCTGTCATTCCACCGACGTCAAAGTCAGGTGACAACTCGACAATGTCGATCCCAACAATGTTGCCGCTGCTGATAGTCTTGCTTAGCAAGAAAATTAGGTCCATGCTGGAAAGACCGCCCGGCGAGGGCACCGATACTCCGGGCGCAAATGCTGGATCCAGACAATCGAGATCGATGGAAATGTAGATTTTCGATCCTCTGGTTCTTTCTGCAATCATTGAAGCGACTCTGCCTACTCCGAGCTCGACAATGTCAAGAGGGTTGACTATCTGCAACCCTTCCTTTTCGGCGTTCACCAGTTCTTCAGCCTCTGCAGATCTGGTGCCAATCAGCATGCTTTTCCTGAAATCCAGATAATCTGAGGAATCAGTAAGCACAGACCCGTAATAGTTTCTGGCAGAAGAAACAAAGTCCGGATGTGCGTCAAAGTAAAGAATCGACAGGCGAGATTTAGCCGCGGTCGATGCACCTCTTAGCGCCTCTGTCGTCAGCGAATGGTCGCCCCCGAACAGGATCGGAAGAGCGCCACGAGACACTAGCTCGTGGACGAACCTGGAGAGATCCTTCTGATTGTGCGCATTACCTGCGTCAAAGATATGCTTGTGGTCAAACGTTCCGCGCATCGGACAGGTAGGTATGATCTTGCCTCCTCTTTCAAAGAACTCTGATTCGTTTGACGCTATCCTCAAAACGTCGGGAGCCCTGCTTGTGCCCTTGCGTTTGGCGTGCGACTTTGACTCGTCGGGGACTCCCAAGATGACAACGTCGGCTTTCTCGATGCTGTCGACGTTTGATCTACGCAGCCGCACCATTACTTCCTGATAGCAAGAAAAGCCTGATTTTAACCCTCGCGCTCTACCGACCAATAAGATTTTATGGAAAGCAATCTTTCTCTCGCATATGTCAAGCATGAAGTTCATTCAACTTGAACCCCAAGGCGATGTCGCGATAGTAAGGATAAACAGGCCGGAGGCCCTCAACGCCATGAATACAGATGTCATTGCAGAGCTTTCGAGAGCCATAGACATTATCGCATCAGACGAAAATATCAAAGTGGTAATCATTACGGGGGCTGGCGAGCGCTCTTTTTGCGCCGGCGCCGACATATCCTACATGGTCAACATCGAGCCGATGCAGGCTGAAAAGTACGCAACCGCCGCGCAGGCCGTAATAAACAAGATAGATCGGCTGGAAAAGCCCGTGATAGGGGCGGTGAACGGTTTTGCGCTTGGCGGCGGCTGCGAGCTGGCGATGGCATGCGACATACGCATCGCTTCGAGCAATGCAAAGATGGGGCAGCCCGAAGTTACAATAGGCATCCCTCCTGGCTGGGGTGGGACGCAGCGCCTTCTTAGACTGGTGGGACCTGCGAAAGCAAAGGAGATGATATTCACCGGGAAAATGATAACCGCCGACGAAGCGCATCAGATCGGTCTTGTAAATAGCGTCGTAAGCCTGGGGCCGGATGATGCTCTTCCACCCGAAGCTCCCAAAGGAGACGCGGCACTGGAAAAAGCGAGAGCAGCCGAAGTCGCGAAGATACTCAACAAAAAGCTGCTGGACGCATCAATGGTCCTTGCCAGGGAAATAACAAAAAACAGCTACACTGCAGTCAAAGTGAGCAAGATGCTCATAAACCGGGGAATGGATGCAGACCTCGAAACCGGCCTGAGGCTCGAGATATACGGCTGGGCGCTTTGCTTTGCGCATGAGGACAGACAGAAAATGATGTCGGCGTTTCTTAACAAGGGCAAGAAGTAGTCATACAAGGTGGGCCCCTCTGCTCGGGCGGCAGACAAAAGTCTTGCTCTGCAACCCTGCAGCGGCAAAACCCTCAGACATCTCGGCCGCGACCAGCATGGCTTTCTTGCCCGATTTCAAGAATGATATCATCGAAGGGCCTGCGCCGCTTATCGTCACTGCCAGGGCGCCTGCGGCGAGCGCTTTTTCCCTGACAGCGTCGTAGCCGGGTACCAGATGTTTCCTTGCGGGCTCTACTATGGCATCATCGATACCCCTTGCTATCGTTTCCACATCCTTCAACGCAAAGCCGGCAACAACGGTGCTGGCAGCCGAGACGTTATGGACAACGTCTTTCAGAGATACCTCCCTTGGCAGGACCTGTCGGGCCACTTCGGTCTTTTTCTCCGGCACCTTCATCGAAATCGGGACAGCCGCCACCAGGACAAGGTCAACCGGGGGCTTTATCCCTATGAACCGCTTCTCTCCGGCTGATGGGCTTGAAACCACAAACCCTCCCATAATCGAAGCAGAGACATTGTCGTAATGTTTTGTTCCGGCGCTGGCTATCTCTCCCTCCGCGCCGTACTCTACCAACGAATGAGTGTCGATCTTTAGCCGGTAGAGCTCCTTGAAAGCAAATGCCGCAGCGGCTGCCGATGCGGCGCTGCTCCCAAGGCCATAGCCCGCAGGCACGCCCTTCCTGACTTCGACCAAAAGTCCGTCATCGATTCCAAAGTCACGCGCCATTCTTCTTATGACAAGGCCGGCAGAGTTGGATTCAATCGCGGCCGGGATCCCCGAACTGTCGCCCATCATCTTTATCTCAATTGAACCCGATCTGCGAGGAGCCGCAGAAATCTTTACCCTGTCTTGAAGCGCGTCGAGCGCGAGCCCAAACACATCGTAACCCGGGCCCAGGTTGGCAGTAGAACACGGCGCTACTGCTACTCGCGACTTCATGACAGCCAAGTTAGCCATCTTCTCCCAGATTAAGGGTTCGAGAAAGCGCGGCCCCAAGGTTCACTATTCCGTTCATCGTGAGGCTAGAGACCGCTATGATGCTCTGCCCAAATCCAGTCTTGCTCAGGCTTCGGGCAAGGTCCTTGCTCAAAAGCGAATACTCGACATCCTTTTCGGCGTCCAGCGCGCGCTCCAGTGCTGTGTGAGAAGACGACCACTCGAGCATGTCCTTCAATTTGTCGATGACAAGATCCCGTTTCGTCAGGACGTTTACCTGAGCGGTTTTTAGGCGCAACTTTACCGAAGATGCAAGAAGGGACACCGATACAAAGTTTATGGGAGACGACACAAGCATTCCGTCAAAGACGAAAACCGTCGCCTTGCTGTCAGCCTGCAGGCTCGAAACAAAGTACGGGCCGCTGGCCCTGAACGCGAACAGCTCGATCTGTCCCGGGGTGTCAACAATAAGGTAGTCAGGATTCAGCTCGTCAACTTCTTTCTGGATCTCATCGAGTTTTGTCGCTACCATGTCGCTCGCCATTACCAAGGCCCCATTGGGTCCCAGAGCAAAATTATCCATAAGAGTCGCGATGTCAATGTGGTCCCGCGAGTCAACGTCTGGTTCATAGGGCAAGCTGGCGGCACCGGGATCCAGATTGAGGGTAGCCGCGAATGCAGAGCTGTCCTTGTACCACTGAAGCAGCTTGGAAGTAAGGAGAGACTTGCCTGACCCCGCGGTGCCGGTGATAAATATTGCCTTCAAGTTCTGCCATTTGGAAGGGAATCGCTGGCGTATATCTGCTTTACACCATCGTTATTATAGTAGGGCGCTCAACAGCTGCGTGATTGAACTGGCGACTCGTTGCCATTCCAGCTAGCCTGGTGCCCTTCCTCATTCTTTGGCTGACCACCGGAGTTTCGCCGCAGGACATTTTCGCCGTTGGACTGTTGCCCTTCATCGCATCGGCAGCGGCCGGGATAACAAAGATCATGCTTCAGGCAGTCCGATTCAAGTATTTCATCAAACAGTTCCTCGGATACAACGTGAGTTCTACAGGCAAGACGATCTCCGCCAGGCTTGCAGGCGAATTCGTGACCCAGACTACGCCATCGTATGTGGGGGGGGAATTCGTAAGAATTGCGTGGCTTTCGAAAAACGGCGTCCCGCCGGGCAAGGCGGCATGGGTCACCACGATGGAAATCATTGCCGACGTATTCGTCGGCTCCACGCTCGCCTTTATTGCAGGGGGCCTCGCGATCTATAGGGGAGGGGGCGTGGTCGGCCTTGCGGTTATACTGGTCACCATTCCAACCTTTGCCTTCTGGCTCTCGCTGGTGCTCCTCTCGGCAAAGCGCAACCTTTCCCTGCCCAAGTTCTCGCAGAGGCTGGCGGAACGTTTCATCGCGAAGGAAAAGGCCGAAAAGGCAATCGCCTCTGCAAATTCCGCCCTGGCCGACCTCTGCAAGATGAGCAGAGAGAACTTTAATTCAAAGAGGGCAATCAGGACCTTCGCCATAGGAATCGCCATAACCTTCGTCGCGTTCGTGTTCCAGGGCCTTTCGTTCATGGTTCTTGCCAACGGCGTAGAGTCGAGGATCGGATTCTTTGACTCGCTAATGGCTACCTCTGCGTCAACCTCTGTTGCCAGCCTCCCAATAACGATAGGTGGATCCGGCCTGGCAGAGCTTGGGATCTGGGCATACATCTCAAACCTCAGCGGAATACCGGACATTGGCACGATAGCCATGGACTCGCAGCTAAACGTCATTATCGCCTGGAGGATAGCGACGTACCACGTACCCCTGGTAATCATGTGGGTTGCGCTCATGAAGCTCGCGATTGGCAAAACACCCGGCGCTAGCGTTACTACGTCTGCCGAAGGGAACGGTTCTCCCCACATCGCAGGCAGCGATAGCGGCAACGATGAAAAGAGTGCAACAAAATAAAAGCGAGCACAGCGAAAAGCTTGCCATGAAATTCGCCGGCAAAACCGTCGTGATAACTGGCGCTTCATCCGGAATTGGAAGGCAGTCTGCTATTGATTTTGCGAGAAATGGCGCATCATCAGTAGCCCTGGTATCAAGGTCCGAAAGCAAGCTCCTCCCGGTCGCCGGAGAAATCTCGCGGGTCAGTCCAAAATGCAGGGTGTTCCAGTACCCCTGCGACGTTTCAGATAAGCACCAGGTGATGGAGATGGGAAGGCAGGTCCTGGCCCAGATCGGTCATGTCGACGTACTGGTGAATAACGCCGGATTTGGAATCTTCAAAAAGGTAAGCGAAACGACGATCGAGGAAATGGAATCAGTAAACAATACAAACTATTGCGGGATGCTGTACTGCACTAAAGCGTTCATCGCGTCCATGCTGGAGAAAAGGTCAGGCCACATCGTAAACGTGGCTTCAGTGGCGGGCAGCTTTGGAGTTGCGGGGCTTGCGGCATATTGCGGCAGCAAGTTCGCCATGCTTGGCTTTTCTGAATCTCTGTACCACGAGCTAAAGGGAACAGGGGTGGGAATAACCGTTGTAAGCCCTATTGGAGTAAAGACCAACTTTTTCGCTCACGAATCCTTTTCCGGCGGGATGCCAAACTACACCGGCTTTGCGCTGAGCCCGCAGGCAGTTTCAAGGGCGGTCTTGCGGGCTGCGAATTCTCCAAGGCTCGAGATAATAGTCCCATTCTACATGAGGGCAGCAGTCTGGCTAAAGCACACCTTGCCGTACGTGGTTCAGCCGATAACTGGGGCCATATCGCGGCGTGGATTGAGGTAACTAATCTTCGTCGTCGGACTCTTCGCCAGACGATGCAGCCGGAAGGTCCGACTCGACGTCCATGAGCTGCAACTCCTTTAGCTCGAACCTGTAGATGGCCTTCATGTCAAGCCCAAACTTTGTCTTTAAGAGTTCAACCAGCTTGGCACTCAGGTCACCGGTGAAAATACTGATCTTGAATTCGTAAACAAAGCCTTTCATAAACTCTGATATCTTCATTGACTTTGGGACCTCGAGGCCCTCGACTATGGTCCTTCCGTCCGGCATGGGCTCGTAGATCTGTATGTCTATCTTGAAATCGCTCTCATAGATGTCCAGAATGTAGCCAGTCCTTGCCAGTATCTCGGGCTTGCCGAACTGGACGGACTTTATTTCGTCCTCGGCCCACTTTGGCAACGACTGCTCTTCCTGAGACTCCTTTGCAGCCTTTGTCCTCACCATGCCAGATACGAGTGCGGTGTGCAAATACCGCATTAATACTTTTCAATGATTACGCATCAAACGCATGTCTAGAAAATATTACTACTTGGTTATTCAATTATGACATTTCTGTTTAACGTCAAATCTATTGGCTAGTTGACATGACGAGCTTCAGCAGCAACTGGGTATCGGACAATAAGCAAAACATGTCTGAGAGGATAAAGCAAAGCGTGGGCCCTCAGCAACCACTGAAACCAAGGATAGAATTTGCCAAGAATAAGATTCAGGCGCAGAACCAGAAACTAGAGACGATTCTGGAAAAATTAAGAGGAAAGGAAAAGGCATTATTCAATCAAGTAGTTTCAGCCCTTCAGAGGCACGACGCACAGCAGGGCAAAATGCTCTCAAACGAAATTGCTCAAATAAGAAAGACAAACAAAATGATTTCTCAGCTAAAGATGGCGCTAGAACAGATTCAGCTCAGGCTCGAGTCTACCATTGACCTAGGCGACGTTATGGTGGCTATCGGTCCTGCGATGGGAGCATTGACACGAGTGAGGTCAGGCCTATCAGGGGTAATGCCAGAGGTCGACAGGGAACTGGGAGAAATAAACGGAGTGTTCAGCGACATCATGATGAGCGCAGGAAGCATGGGCAACAATTCTTTCGCATTCGACGCAAGCGGCGAGGAAGTTGACAAGATCCTGGCAGAAGCAGGAGCGGTGGCTGAGCAAAGAATGAGCGAGAGCTTCCCCGATGTCCCGATAGGGTCTTCGGCAGGCAGCTTTAGAACGTCAGCAGGCGAGCATTCACAGTAACTGCTCGTCCCTTTCTCTTTTCTTTTTTCAAATCATTTTAGGCGTTATGGTTCTGTTTGAGCAGTTGATGTCTTGGCACTGGACGGGTCAAGATTAGCGTACAGTAACTGACTTGGCCAGATTGCGGGGGTAGTCCGGATCCACGTTCTTTGCGAGTGCCAGCTGATAGGCGAGTATCTGCAGCGGGATCACTTCCACTATCGGGTAGAAAGCATCCTGCTTCATGTGCGGGATCTGGATCCAGTGGTCATAGACCTCGTCCTTGCTGTCTGATATCCCGATAACCGTAGCTCCTCTTGCCTTTATCTCGTGTGCATTTGAAATCGTGTCGCCAGAAGTCGCGTCACGCGGATTAAGAATTACCACAAAGGTGTTCTTTTCCATCAGTGCAAGCGGGCCATGCTTTAGCTCGCCGGCAGCTATCCCTTCGGCATGGACGTATGCAAGTTCCTTCAGCTTCAGCGCTCCTTCGAGGGCGATAGGGTAATGCAGAGATCTGCCGAGCAAGTAAATGTCAGTCGAATCCTTCATCTTTTCCGCGACTTTCATGATGCTGTCCTGGCTGGCAATGACACTTTCAACAGCTGTCGCAAACTCTGCTCTCGATGTTTCAAGGCATCCGTTGCAGAGCCTGTCGGTGATATTGTAGACCAGAGCAAGCTGCCCTGTAAAGCTCTTTGTCGCGGCCACGCCAATCTCTGGACCACAGTTGGTCGACAGAAAGGCATCGCTGTTCCTCGCAAGGGAGGAAGTGGTGACGTTGACTATGGATAGTATCTTGGCTCCCTGGCCCTTGGCAAGCCTGACCGAGTCCAGGACATCGGCTGTTTCGCCGCTCTGGGAAATCGCCAGAAGAACGGAATCGCTGTCCACTGAAGCCAGCGCGTATTGCGACTCGCTTGACATCACGGTCTCTGCCCTTACCTTGCCAAACCTTGCCAGCATGTGCTTGAATATGAGGGCGGAATGATAACTGGTGCCGCTCCCTGTGATGTAGATGTTCTTTGCCCCGGCAAGGATGTCGCAGAATTTCTGCATAACCTCTTCTTCCTGCCTTCCGGCGTGAACCACTGTCAGCTTCTGGTCATTGATCTCTTTGATAGTGTAATGAGCATACTTGCCCTTGTCAATATCGCCCAGCTCCCACGCTACCTGGGTTATGGGATGAGCCACAGGGGCCCCTTCGAAATCAAAGATCTCGAGCTTTGTCTTGTCGACAATGCAGATATCTCCGTTCTCTAGGAATATCGCCTTGTCAGTGTACTGCAGAAAGCCGAGTACATCACTTGAGAGAAAGTACCCGTCATTAGCGACCCCGATTATCAGGGGCTCTTCATATCTTGCACCAGCTATAGTGCCGTCCTCAAAGACTGCAACAAAGGCAAAGTTGCCTTTTAATTTCTTGCACGTCTGGATCATGGCCTCCTTGGTTCCCTTGCCGAGGCCGACTTCAAGGAGATGGGCGATGACTTCGCTGTCAGTCTCACTCGCAAACATGTGGCCTGCGCGCATCAGCTCCTCTTTCAATTCCTTGTAATTTTCGATAATG
>DATBMW010000014.1:0-12646 GCA_036554645.1 Nitrososphaera sp. | reverse complement strand
CTAAGCAAACATGATCTCACATTCGGATTGCGCAAGAGTTGGGACCTTCTTCCAGGTCGCCCATCTTGATCTGATCGCATGGGGTTATGTTTTTGTTCATGCGAACTATTTTCTCATAATTAGCCGGCCTTGGGGGCACAGTTGAAACCATGAATCCCACAAATTCATCTTTTGGCATGGAGAGTAGCTTGTTCTTTTTCTTGATAGAACCCAGAGTATCCACGATGGGCTCGCCATGCTTGACCGTAATTGAGCTAGTGTCAAAGTGGGCAGGAAGAATTGCCGTGTCGTCTGGGAACTTTAGTACAACTTTTTGGTAAGTGTTGTACAGGTTTGAGGCAAATTCTCTTGCCTTTGAATGCAGGTCTGGTCTGCCGACACCATTGACAAATAGCGTGTCGCCAGTAAACAAGTAGCCTTTCTTCCCTGACTCTAGCAGAAAGCAAAGACTTCCTTCTGTATGCCCTGGCGTGTGAATAACTGTAATTGAGGTACCAGTGCCAATCGACAGGGCGTGCCCGTCCTTTACTCTGTTCAGCCTTATTCCAAGGTCATTTGGTGGCTCATATCCCTCACTTGCGCCTACGAACGCTTTTGCTCCGGTATTCTTTGCAAGTGCCGACAGCCCTGACACGTGGTCTGCATGCATGTGCGTATCAATCACGTTGACTATTTTCAGGTCATTTTCCTTTGCAAGCCGCAGGACCGAACTATCTAGATCGCAGGTAGAGTCAATAACTGTCGCAGATTTGCCTGAAGCAATTACATAGGCCATGCATCCTTTAGATACACGCCTTAACTGCCATACCCTTACATCATTAGCTCCATTTATTGGCACTTTTGCCACGTCATACACTTGGTTCCACGCTGCCATTCCTCCCCTGATGCTCTTTACCCTATATCCCATCTTGGAAAGCACTCCAGCTGCCATTTGGGACCGCATTCCGTGAGCGCAAAGCGTCACTATCTCTTTGTTTCTTGGGATTTGTTCGGCTACCTGATCTGGAGAGCGAGCAAGTTTGTCAACCGGTATTACTGGAGTCTCACCGTACTTGTCATAAGAAAGCTTCCATGCTGCATGTTCTGCAGGCGTCCTGACATCCAGAATGAAAATGTCCTCTCCCCTGTCCAATTTCTCTTTAAGAGTTTCTGCGTCAATCTGCAAGAGTTCATTCGTTTTTTGAGCAGCTTTACCCCTAGATTTCATGGGCGCAGGGCAATTGGGTGGCGATCTTTATTTAACTATTTTCAGCTGATTCCGTAGTTAGTGGCCCCATGACATTCAAGTGGGATTTCACTGCGCAGGACCGGCTCTAACCTATAGTCCTATTTATGCGAAAATGGATTCGCCCGAGTTGTTGCTGAGGTTCTTTTTGGCCGCCCATGTTCCACCATCGTTAATGCTTCTTTTTAGCAGAATCTCAGAGTTGCCAGAGCTGTCGTCTGCCCACGCAACGTAGACGTTTGAGCCCGAGACGCCTGTCTGTGCGCTGACCGAATAGCCGGGATTCCTGCTAAGGTTCATCTTTGCTCTCCATGTAACTCCGTTATCTGCGCTGTGCCTGAAAAAGATGGTAGTTTCTGTAAAATCGGCATTGGCCTGTCCCCCAGATAACATACACGTGCGAACCAGAGACGGTAATCCACGGGTACTGGGAATCACCGGGGTTCTTGCCCAGGTTAACAGCTGGCCGCGACGTTGCACCATTATCGGTGCTTCTCTTGAATAGAATCTCGTAATCCTGGAGTGCTGCCAAAGCATACAACAAATACATTGGAGCCGGACATGGCAACTACCTGGCCGGCTTGCAGTACTCCAAAGCCTGATTCTTGATTAAAAAACATCCGATTCCAGGCATGCAACTACCATTCTAGTATAATATCTAACAGACCAGCTAGTAGAAATTGTAAATCTTGCAAAAGTTAAGAAAAAGGGCCATGTTCTGAAACGCAGAACACCAGTAGGAACGCGTTCTAACGACTAGATTTACCTATGATGCGTTCTATTCCAGAACGACAAAATGTCAACAAACGACAAACGGACGATCCTGCTGACGGGCATAATCGCGGCAGGCATATTCGCAGCAGTGTTTTCTGGCACTCAGCTAATGAGCGCCAGTGCACAGACAACAGACGAAGACAATAGATCTACCATCTCTACATCTGGCAGTTCAACGACCAGGGTTGATCCTGACAAAGTCACCGTGACGGTTGGTGTGGAAACAAACGGCACTACAGCACAAGAGGCTGCTTCTAGCAACGCAAACCTGACTGCTCAAATAGTCGCTGCATTGACAGCACTGGGCATCTCCGAAGACGATATCAGCACAAGCAGCTACAACGTCTATCCAGTGTACGACTACAAACAAGCGGCAGAAGCATGCATCATGATATATCCACCACCCCCCGAATGCCAGCCAAACCAAGAGATCTCTGGGTACAGGGCATCCAGCAGCCTGAGCGTGACCCTGGACGCCAGCGGAACAATTGAAGCTGGAGAAGTAATCGACACGGCGATCGAAGCCGGAGCAAACAGCATACAAGGAGCATACTTCTTTGTATCGCAGGAAAGACAGGAACAAGTCCGCGACAGCATGATACCGGAAGCATTGGAAAATGCAAGACACAGAGCCGATGTAGCAGCAAACGCAGCTGGAATGAATGTCTCTGGGATCAAGTCGATAAGCTTGAACGATGTCTACTTCCCGGTTTTTTCAAGGGGAATTGAGGCTCAAGCCTTTGACACACAGATCCTGCCGGGTCAGCAAGAGGTAACGATGACTGTAAACGTGGTCTATTACCTGAGCTAAGATGACTGATTGGCGCAGGACCGCTGCGACCAACCCTTTCTTTTTTCCGATACCAGTAACGTCATCGCTTAGGCGTACTCGCCTTTCAGCTCGTTCTTGTACTGCTTCACGAGTTTTTGGACCTTTGGCTCAATGACGAACCTGCAATAGCCGGCGTTCTTGTTTTGTTCATAGTAGTTCTTGTGGTAATCCTCCGCAACATAGAACTTTATGAATGGAACTATTTCAGTCACGATCGGATCCCTGTATATCCCCCTGCCTTCGAGGTCGCTCTTTGACTTCTCTGCGATCTCTTTTTGCTTTTCGTTGTGGTAAAAGATGGCCGATCTGTACTGCGTGCCAACGTCGTTTCCCTGCCTGTTGAGGGTGGTGGGATCGTGCGTGTGCCAGAAAACGTCGAGCAGTTTTCCAAAAGAGATAACGTCTGGATCAAACTCTATCTGGGCAGCTTCTGCGTGCCCGGTCGTCCCCGTGCATACGTCGTCATAGGAAGGGTTCTCCACTTTTCCCCCGGTGTAGCCGGGCAGGACGGATTTTACTCCCTCCAGTCGCTGAAATACCGCCTCTGAGCACCAAAAGCAGCCGTTAGCAAGCGTCGCAGTTTCCATTATTCGTGCCTCGCTGGAATAAAACGTATGGATAACGAATTAACGCATTCCCTGGTGTTCTTGGCTGTCAAACGTTCTCCGGTAAATTCATGTCCCAGATGGGCGCCGCATCTTGCGCATTCTATTTCTGTTCTTTCGCCATCAGGGTCGGGCAGGCGCCTTATCGCGTCAGGATAACTCTCGTCAAAGGCCGGCCAACCGCACCCGGCATCGAACTTGCTCTTTGAAGAAAAGAGGGGCTCGTTGCACCGTCGGCAGACATATGTTCCCTCTTTGTAAAAATTGTCATATTCGCCGCTGAAAGGAGGCTCGGTCCCTTTATGCACGATTACCCTTTCCTCTTCAGGTGTCAGTTTGTTATCGCTCATGCCATGTTGTGTCATGCTTTCGGATATGTGCTTAACTATTCTGTGCTAATTGTTGCCAGAGCCATCTTGTCTGCTCCGCCATTGGCTGGACGCGCAATAATTTTAGAGTAATAGTTCAGGCTCAGCTATTCAGGCGTCATATTGCTTATCAGTAAAAAGGGAATCCCCCCTTTTCCCGATTGACCTTGTGCCGCTTTCAGGTTATGACGTAGGTTATGATTCGGCGTGGGTTGCTTAAAGCAGAAAGTTCAAAGACTTCTGCAGTGCATATTAGCTAATTGTACAGATACGTGCTTGTTGCCCTCATAATGTTTCCACTTTCACTTGCAGGTAACGGCGCGACTGATGATTTGGCCGAAGAGATGAAGCTGGCTCTTGCCGCGGTAGCAGCACTGGCTGCTATACTTGCTACCACAACAATAGGTAACGCAATGGCATTCCCGTAATGTACAAGTTGCAAGTTAGTGCGGGATTTGAACCGCACATCTTTGATGCAGTATGACATGATGCACCGGATCATGTTATTGTCAGTTGAATTATGTACGTATCCGCAGGATTCTCTTTCTCCCAGGGTCTGGCGTAGTCAAGTACGATAGTAGTTTTGCCTGCCTTCAGGGCTTCAAATGTAAGCGTCTGCTTGCCACCTACACCGACAAGGTCCGAATCTGATTTTATGAACTCTGACCTGACAAATCGGACCAGCTCATTGTTAGCTATCGAAGACGCCTCCCACTGATAGCCCGTTGAAGGATTAGAGTCTAAAGTGACCGTAAAGGTCTGCCCCGCCGATGCCCTCATGCCAGTCGCATGGAATTCTGAAGTTGTACCGATCTCAAATGTTACGTGGACTGTCGTAGACACTTCCTGCGGTCCGGTCATTATCGGCGTTGTTGTGGGCGAGCTAGAGTCGTATTCAAAGCCTCTTTTCGGGTATATTACAGGCGGGTAGCTGTCCAGGTTGACTGCGAGCACACCTGTGATCCCTACGCCGACTGGCTCAAGAGCTATCTCTGCCTTGTTTCTTGCGTCTTGCACCGCCATTGGGATGAGAGTGTTTCTCACCTCGTCCTGTTTTTCGGAAGAAAGTGAGAAGTAGAGCGAATCCACACGGTTTGCACCCGCTTCAACTGCCAAGTCTATCCACTGGCCAACCGTACCGAGTTTGGTGCTCTCCACTGTTATGCTATTGACCGTCCTGTAGCCTACCAGAACCTGAGTGCCATGTGGAGGCGGGCAGTAGGTCCTGCCATCTTCTGTGTAACATGGTTCTTGTTCTTCTCTATATTCGTAGACAGGAAAGATGCTATATTGTGCTGTGCTAATTTCCTCCTCAGAAACTCCTGCGCCCTGAAGTGCTTCAACGACCTGGATTGCCAGGTCAGCATTGGCTCTGGCCGATTGTTGGGCCACTATATCCTGAGTTTCTATTGTAAAAGATATGGTAATCGTGTCAGGAATCACCTTTGTCGTGGAAGCGCCACTGACTGAAATTGTCCTCGTCGTTTCAGCATGTTCCGATGCAGTTGCAGGTTGCCGGACCAGAAGCGTAGCTGGAACCGCTAGCAATAGTGCTGCAAGCGCAATTATCATGACATCTCTTTTTCCTATCGCCATTATTCCGCATGGGATGTGATTGTAAATATAAGAGGTGTGCATTGCACTGAGGGACAGTGCAAACTGACTTTACTGTCAGAGTCATATTTTATGTCCCAGACAAACGGGGTCCACTGTAGGTGATGTTATTATTCCCGTCTGCAAGGGTTATTCACTTTCAGATCTTAATATTCCATAGCTGCTTTTATAGCTCTCTAATGATTAAAAGCCATGAGAGGAACCAAACTCTATGCAATGCTTGCGGCTATGTTCATGGCCGGAGCTTTTGTTGCATCTCCAGAACTGCGCGCGTATGCTGCGAATACAATAGGGTCCGCTGACATCATCAACAACAGCATCCTGTCCGCGGATATCAAGGATGGGGAGGTTAGGGCAGCTGACCTCGGCACCAGCGCCGTGACAGCGGTCAAGATAAAGGATGGAGAAGTAAAGTCGGCAGATATCGGAGACGGTACCATTCTTAGAAAAGATGTCAGTCCCGCATTCATGACATTTGGATTCAAGGCCGATGGTCAGGACGGCTGGGATCCGTTTACATCCTCAATCCCCTCATCAGATAGAATTACCAATGTCCCACAAGCTAAGGAGGGTTCTCTTGTATTGATAATGTTGAACCAAGGTGGAATAGTAGGAGATTGCAAGGTGATCGATGTTTTCGCTGGGGGATTCGACGTACTATGCGACCCTCTTCCTGACAACGGAACGTTTCTAGATTACGTCGTCATAAACCCCACCTAGATAGGAAAGGGATCGGGTAATGCGCGAGTCATGACTTGTCACCTAACGTAGTAGCAGCACAAAACCGTGCGTAATTGGGGGGCATTCTATTTTTATTGCTTATCAGTGAAGGGATCATCAACGGTGCAGACACACTGATTGTTCGTCTACGGACGGGGCCGCCGTTCCTAACGTGCGCACCTGCGGCGCTGCCCCGTTTGTTTTGGAATCCTGGACAGATTTCACCTTTCCAGCAAGAGCATGATAGTATGGTTGGACGATGGTCGCTATCAGGAACAATGCTCCCAGAACGGCTACCGTGCCTCCCTAGCGACTCTTGATGGCCGATTCAGTGCGGTTTCTCTTGCTCAATTCTTTGTAACAAATAGTTACAGACTCTTCAATTTATCTCGACGCAGCGAATCGGAGTCGACCGGGATGCAAGAGATTGCAATCGTCAATGAAAGACTCGTATGGCTGGCCTTGGAGCAAGAGCTAGACATTTTTGGCACGAAATTGAAAAATGCAGTGATCTTGGATCTGGAGTCTCGAGCAGGCCATGACAAGTCACGGGGTCCAAGGCATATTGACCTAGGACTGATTTCAGAAAGTTTGAAGAAATTCCTCGCACTTGATGGCTATGAACTGGTAATGCTGCGCGTGATTCGCAAAGTAGAAGAGCTTTCGATCCCGATGGTGCCTTAGGATCCGTTTTCCTTCTGCTTTCTCCAGCGCAGCTATTGTGATCAGCTGGAGAATCTCTGGATTGCAAGTTTTGCATTGAAGAATCAGATAGAAACTATCAGAGAGATGATGCTTTCCATTCCCTCCATCAAAGATGATAAAGAGGTAAGCAGCGAGATCGACAGTCTCTTCAAGAAGAACGACCCGACGCATTGACTCGTTGCTGATAGGCCTGGAATCCTAAATCCATGATTCACATGCGTTGAGCGTTGTGCATTGCACTGCATTCATGCTCTTGATATAGAAAGGTACATCACATCAGACCATGGCATCAGCAACATCAAGAAACGGCCTGGCCTATGCAGCGTCACTTTTGAAGCCTGCTCCGCAAGATCAAGCTCCCATACCTCAGACACGAGAATTTTACCTCTTTACTCAAGTCGATGAAGGGGTTGAAGCGATAGAAGACGAGCTGGGAATACCGCCCGACCTCTTTTACCCCACCCAGATGACAGTAAGCGAGGGGGACAGGGTTATAGTTCACTTCTATAACTTGGAGCCACCAGAGACACAGGAACACCATTCATTCACCATGACTAGCGCTGCGTATCAGACGAATAACGACCTGAATGCAGGTGAGCAAAAGACAATTGAATTTACAGCATCCGAAGCTGGAGTCTTTGACTATATCTGCACTTATCACCAGCCCACGATGCGGGGTCAGCTAGTCGTCCTGGGGCAATAGGATTCAGCGCTAAAGGATAGCTCTAGCCCGTATGCTCAAGAAGAGGCTCATCGTTCCAACTCGTCCAATAGATCCGCAAATCCCATACACTCATCGCATCTGCACCTTCTCCTCACCGACTTCTCGAAAGCGATGAAAGACTCTCTTGTAATCTGCAACTCAGCCAATATTCGTGCTTGGCACTGGCTACCTAAGAACTAGTTGCATGGGAAGTATGGCGATGGAGTAGCTGCCTATAGACTATGGAGGCTTCTCCCTGGATCATCTTTTTCTCTTCTTGGCTCTAAACTGTCTCCCAAGGATCGAGCCCAAGCTGGATAGAGTCCCGGGTTTGGTGTCCCAGTAACTCTTTTCCGTCCTCTTTCCAGCCATGATATCATCTATCGCTTCAATGTCTGCCTTTAGCTTTTCTGCCAGTCTTGATGCTTCATCCCTAATCTTTGTGCTATTATTCGTGTTCGCACTAATGGAGCGAGCTTGCATAAGGTTTTCACTCAACTTATTTCGCAGCCTTTCATATTCTTCTTTGCTCACTCGCATCTCTGCAAGGTAGCTATGCGGGGATATAAAAGAAAGTTTGGGCTCAACCCATATTGAACATATCAGTTTCCCCGCCATCAGCGGTTTCTCCAACGCCCAGGAATGCATGACAGTTGGAACACCAACCCTGACTCCCCCTTCATAGACGCCTTCTATGATTTTGCTTTCGCAGCATGAGCGGCAGGAATGAGTGTCTCCCAAGTCCAGCTCACTGGCTATCGGAATTGACGGACAGGACAGGCGGGTAACAGTCTTATATATAGAGAGGACACATTATCAACTTTATGCCAGGAGCCTATGTAATGATTAACACCCTTCCAGGAATGGAAAGGAAGGTTCTTGATGAGATAGCCGACATACCTGGAGTGATATCGGTGGAAGGCGTTTATGGGGATTTTGACCTGATAGTCAGGGTGGAAGTTCCAGTTGGCACAGGCATAGAGCAGGTGGTAAACGAGATAAGGAAAACTCCAGGCCTCAAGACGACTCGTACCGTGTCATCAATCGAAGGGGAACGCAAGAGCGGCACCGCGATGGATCACCACCTGGGCGAGCCGTCAGACTAGAAGAGTTTGTAGTTATTTCGTTTCTTGGCTAAACTCTTTTATTGGCACTTGAGCTGCATTTTCATGTTGAGGCTCATAATATACACTGGCAAGGGGGGCACTGGCAAGACAGTGACTTCCTGCGCTACTGCCATAAAGATGTCAGAGCACGGCCACAATACGCTTGTCATTTCAGCCGATCCTGCTCACACGCTTGGCGACGCTTTCATGATGCCAGACATCGGATACGAACCCAAATCGATTCAACAGAACCTGACGGCGCTGCAGATAGATCCGGTAACGGAGATGAGCAGACAGTACGACACCATACTTTCGTACATGGCCGCCATATTCTCTGCCAAAGGAATCGACGAAACACTCGCGTACGAAATAGCCATGTTGCCCGGGATGACCCAGCTCTTCTCGCTGCTAAAGATAGAAGAGGTAGAACGCACAAAAGAGTTCGACGCTGTAGTGCTCGACATGCCTGCTTCCGGCGAGGCACTGCGGTACCTTTATTTCCCAAAGCTGGTCGGGAGCATAGGGCGCAAGCTCTCGGGGCTTGCAGGACTATTCAGCGGCTTTGCAAAGGTCTTCCAGCCGCTCGCCAAGATCCCGGCTCCAAGCAAGGACGTTATCCAAAGCGAAATGGAGCTGCTTGACAGGCTGGACTTGCTTGCAGACATTATCAGGAACAACGAAGCAACGAGCATCAGGCTCGTCGCGAACCCTGACACCTTCAGTATTGAAAACGCCAAGAGGGCGCTCATGTCAGCGAGCCTCTATGGCATCAATGTGGACATGGCAGTGATAAACAAGATAATGGCGGGCTCGTCGGATGAATATTATGCAAAGTGGGCCACTTTCCAGAGGGCAAAGGTCGAGGAAGCCAAGGCAAATTTCTATCCTCTTCCGATAAGGGAGGTCCAGCTTTATGGCACAGAGCTTCGAGGTGTGGAGATGCTGCGTAGCCACGGCGAGATCCTTTTCGGAAGCGACGACCCTGCCAAGATATTCTACAGAGGCAAGCCGTATTCATTTGTAAGCGAGGGTTCAGCAATCAACATGACCGTGCAAGTGCCTTTCACGGGAAAAGACGACTTTGAAATACATCGCTATGGTGATCGCCTGACCATAAGCGTCAAGACGGTGGCTGCGCGGGTAGTCAACATCGTCCCACTTCCAGTTGCAACTGCCGGGATGAAGATGACACGTGCCAAGTTGCTGGATCGCGAGCTCAATGTTTTGTTTGAGAAAGCACCCTAGTCGATATTGCAATAGCCAGAGTAAAGCGCGCATCCGACCTTTTCAAGACTGTACATGCTTGCTAGCTCAGAAATAGCCTTGACGGAGTCTGTTATGACAGACACGCCGCTGTTGAAAATGACCAGTGCGAAAACCATCGATGCAATCAGTATAGCTACCAATCCGTAGTACAGCGATCTTGCCATCAAGCAGAAGTAGCGATAGGAAATAAAAATACAATCTGCCTTTCGCCTTCGCTAGTGCACCTTCTTTATCCCAAGTTTACTATCGTAGCTTTTCCAGTGATGGTTTCACAGATGCGTAACAAGCGAGAGGTTAGCAAGTGTATGTGGATTATTGTACTGTGGCGCTGATTGAAAGTGATCTTGAGAGCTGCATATGCGAAACGATATCTAGCATAATATGACGAACGAATTTATCAGAGGCGCCCGTTCGCAAACAGTTTATATAATATGTGCCTTGAATAGACCTGAGAAAGAAATGCCGATAGATCCAGACTTTCCACGGAATCATAAGGTAATAGGAAAAATCCAGCACACAGACGGTGAGCACTTCCACTACTTCTGGGGTCCAGGCAAAGCAGCCGAGGCCGCAGAGAATGAAGAGGTCAAGCATGCCTATGAAGCTAGAGGAGAAGAGCTCGTTCCGCTAGGTGTCAGTGGCACCATGGTCGCCATCGACTGGGATTCATGCGTCGCTGACGGCGCATGCATTGAAGCGTGCCCAGTGCAGGTATTCCAGTGGTACAGGACAGAACATGATGTTGCTGGAAAGGAGGCAATCAATGTGCAGTTTGCCGGCACGGGAAGCTCTGTAAAGGAGGAGCGCAAGGACTACACTGACAAGGCCGACCCAATCAGGGAACACGATTGCATTTGGTGCATGGCATGCGTATCGGTATGTCCTCCTCAGGCAGTAAAGGTTGACCAGTCAAACCTGGAATTCCACGAAAAGGCATCGGGAACGTACAACGAGAGCCTGGCAAAGGGAAGCGCACCACCACCGCACGCGCACTAGCTTTTCTTTCCTCCTTTTATCTTTAAATTTCCCGGCCGTAGCTGCAAGTCTGGGTTGCCAGTCGTCGCAGATTCTTACATGGGTGTGTTCATGCCGGCAGACATTTCTGACCGGATTTCTGGGTTTATCGCCGGCAGGCTAGAGTTCCCCGTCGTAAGAAAGGAAGAGCCGATGGCTGTTTTCTACCTTTTCGGCAAGGAAGACGGGGTCAAAGAACAGGAAGCAAAGCAGGTAGGGGACATGGCAAGAAAAACGGTAGAGCAGGTTGCCAAGGACGTTAGGCTCTACAAGTCCATGCCGAGCAGGATGGATCCGGGCTTTACGCGGGAGAATTACACAAAGAGGTCGCTCCAGATAGCTGTTGAAAGTGGCGGGAACAATGATGAGATGCAAAGGCGCGTCGCCAGAGACCCCGCCATACTTTCAGACTGCTTTGCGCAGCATGTCGCATATCACCAGCAGGAATGCTTTTTCGAGCTGTTCCAGCCCCTCAAGAAGGGCCAGTTTCCGCCGTCGCTTGCGCAAAAGCTCGAGGGCAGGATGGTGCTACTCGCCTTCAATGTGAAGGGCAGGCAATCGCTGCCCTTCAAGAGCTCTCTGGATCCCTTCTTTGAATGGATGATGCAGAAAAAAAGCTAAAAGTTCGACGAGTGGTCGATCACCCTTACCATATGCTTGACATCAAAGACAGTCACTTCTTTTGGCAGGTTTATCGCAAGCACTCGCTCAGCAGGAGGGTTGTATTTTATGACATGCACCAGCGAGCCCTCCCTGCCAAGCCGCCTGCCTGCCCTCTTTTCGATTGCTATCATTGGATCAAAGAGCGCATCAAACGTAAAGAAATACGTGCCGCCCCAGACGTTGACAGAATATTCCACCCTGTAATACGGCACAGACATCCTTGGAAACAAGAGGCCGCCGGCCGAATGGAGGTTGTCACCCTCGCCGTACATCCTGCCTCCGTGGAAAGAGTCCACAAAAGGCACCCGCGCATAGACAGAGGAGTTTACTGACTTTCTTGTGCACAGGGCAGAGTAGCGCATGAACTCTTCGTCAGGGAATGTAGCAGGACCGTATTTCGCATCGTCATGTAGTGTAATCCTGCGGTTGACAAGAAATTTTTCTCCGACCTCTATCAGCCGCCTAACGTTCTCCACGAACTGGTGCTCGTTGCATTCGTAGAGTGGCACTATCCTCCCACTCCTGTTATTACCCGAGATATTGTATTCTTTGATCCACAGATGGTGATGATGGGGTCCTTGGGATATGCGTCTCCGATCTCCTCCGAAACCGAGACTGTCTCCTCGCCCCGGGAATACAGCAGCCTGCTCCAGAACTTGCCATCGGCCACTATGGTAGCAGTGTCTTCCAACTGAAAGCCGATTTCAGAGAGGCTGGCCTGCACCGTTTCAAGTGGAACGAGCACAGAAATTGATTTTAACTTCTGTTCGCCTTTGGCTTTCACTGCACCAGTTATTCGCATCTCAAGTATAAAAATCGGTCGTGAGTTCTCCGGCGCTGTGTCATTACAGCTTATGTCTATCGCGAATTAACGTATAATAGTAGGAAGCCGAAATGCAATTGGCAGCGCGGATGTGGCAGAGTGGTCTTCTTTCGAGAACACAATAATGCGTCGGCCTTGAGTCTGTCAGTTTCTGGCCGGTGAGCCGATTCGCCCTCGGGCGATCAGGAGTTCAAATCTCCTCATCCGCGCCATTTACATCCTTCTGCC
>DATBMW010000057.1:0-28685 GCA_036554645.1 Nitrososphaera sp. | reverse complement strand
CCCTGCCGGCTTCCTTCAAGGGTAGTCCCGCTCTGAAGCGCTATGTCAAGGTGACAAAAGCAAAGTCGGTAGAACAGGTAAAGCAGGCCCTGTTCGCGGTTGACGGCAAGCCAGTGGATGACGCCTATGCGAGGATGGTCTTTGAGAGGCTTTCAATGCCGGGGGCAGGCGACGCATTTCTGTCCGCGCTGGTGGGAAGCGCCCGGGCAAGCCGTCTGAACAGCCGCCTTCACAAGATCCGGGCAGCGACTCTGCTTCTCTGGGGAAAAGAGGATGCCATGATACCCATCAAGTTCATTGATCCATTTGTGAAGATGAAGAATTGCCGGATAATCATGCTGGAAGGCTGCGGGCACAGGCCGCACGTAGAAAAGCCAGCCCTGTTCAACCGGACAATCACTGACTTTATGCGCTAGCGGAGTTCTCTTTCCAGCCTGTCCATCTTTTGCCAGAGCTCGAGGTTCTTTGACTTGAACTTGTCTATCTCTTCCCTCATCTGCGCGACTTCCCTAGGTTTTCTGATGGCATCTTTTATCAGGTTAATGCATTCTTCGGCGACCCTTCTCACCCTGTGATCCAAGTCGTGCTCTGACACCCACGTCAGGTCGGCCATAGATTTCCCTGCTTCTGCGTCTGCATAAGCCCTGCATGCGTTGATGCGCACCCGGAACCACCGGTCGGTAAGCAGAGTCTTTAGATGATCCGAAACTGAAATGTTGCCGTCAACAAACCTGCCAAGAGCCAGAGTCGCAGCCTCTCTGACCCTGTGGTGGTTGCCCAGCCTGCTCTTCTCGACCAGGAACCCCGCGATTTCCCTGTCTCCGCCGAACTCCTTCAGGCCCGCGATCGCTCCCTGCGCGACAATGTTCTGAAACGTAGTGGTTTCTGACGCCCGCCTTAGAATAGCCACCGCCTGGTTGCTTTTGGTCTTGCCGATCGCAGTAGCAGCCTCTGACCGTACAAAATAGCTTTCGTCGTCCTGCAGCACCGGCCTCAGGAGCTCTAGCGATTCGTCCTTCTTGAATTCGCCCAGCGCACGGATCACCGCACGCCTTGCTTTGGGGTGCTTGGCCCGCAGGCATTTCTTCAGCGATTCGTACGCATATTCCGTCTTGATTGCGCCCAGAGCCTTTGCCGACTCTGCGCTGACACCCCAGAACTTGTCGTGCAAGATGGCGTCCTGAAGGGCGTCTATGGCAGCTTCCGAGGAATTGTCCTTCAGGGCCCGCGCCGCTTCGATGCGCTCGATCACGGTCTGGCCATTTTGCAGCTGCGCGATGAGCATTTCCTTTGGGGCCTTGATCGATATCACCTTTAGAATCTTGAAGTGGGGATCTATGGAGAACCATTCGACCTGCCTTTCAATCGGGATCTGGAAAAGGCTTTCCTTCTCCGATATCCTGAAGGAATGCACCTTCTCGCCCTTCTCAAAGGCGAGCTTTATTTCGATAATGAAATCAAACGGCTCGCCGGCCTGCGTTTGTTCTATCTTGAACTTGGCAACCTTGGCATCGGCGGAAAACTCGGCCTTTAGCACGGGATGGCCTTCCCGGAACACCCACTGGTCAAAGAACTGCTGGAGGCTCTTGCCCGTTTCAAGCTCGAAAACCTTTCGCAAGTCGTCGGTTTCGGCGCTGCCGTTGGCGAAGCGCTGCAGGTAAGTGCGGAGCGACCTCTTGAAATAATTGTCGCCCACATGGTGCCGGAGCATGTGAAGCACGCATCCGCCCTTTTCGTAGGTGTGCCTGTCGAACAGGTCATCTGGGTGCTTGTAGACCTTGATCACAATCGGCCGCGTGTACCTGGCGCCTGCTTCCTCGAAATAGTCATCAGCCATCCGCATGATGTAATACTGGAATTCGTCTTTGCCCCTGCTGGACTCCCAGTAGAGCGACTCGCAATAGGTCGCGAACCCTTCGTTGAGCCAGATATGCTGCCAGTCCCTGCAGGTAACAAGGTCGCCGAACCATTGGTGCGCCAGCTCGTGCGACACAAGATGATCGCTTGTAAAGTCAAGGTGCGCTTTCTTATCATGGAGCGTATCCGTGGTCAATGTTGTGCAGCTGGCGTTTTCCATGCCGCCGTACACGAAATCCTGGACCGCAACTTGGGCATACTTTTCGTATGGATACTTGGTTCCAAAATAAGCCTCAAAGAATTTTATCATTTCTGGAGTGTTCTCAAAAGACCTTGCTGCATCCTGTGCCCTCTCGGCGGGGACGTAGTACTGCAGCAAATCGCCGTGCTTTGTCAGCGAATAGTTTCCGACCACTACTGAAGTCAAATATGCAGAATGCGGGTTTCCCTCTGACCAGTGAAAGATCTGTTTCTTCTTCTTTTGATCAAGCTTTACAAGCCTGCCGTTAGAGATCGCAGTAAATCCTGATGGAACGGCTACCGAAATTTCAGACGTAAATTTTACCTGGGGATGGTCAAGGCATGGAAACCAGTACTTTGACTCGGTGCTCTCTCCCTGCGTCCATGCCTCAAGATGCTTGTGAGGGTAATGCTTGTCCGGGCCGACGAAATAAAAGCCCTTGCGCGGCTTTGCGGAATACGAGATGTCAATCTTGATCCTGCTGCCTTCTCTGAACACCCTGCCCAGCTTTATCACCAGCTTGTCGCCGATTGCGCGAAAGTCAAGCCTGCCGGCTGCAGATACTGATCTTATCTGGATCTCGGCCGCGTCCAGCTCAATGGTGTCAGTGTCCTGGAGTATCGTGATATCCAGACGCTGTTGGCATTGAATGCTCCTCTTGCGGAGGTCTGGCTCCAGATCCATCCGGATGTGGCTTATGGTAAACAGTAGCGACGGAGCGTAGTGCGGCCTGCTGCCGGGAAGTTCAAACTTTTTCCCGTCAGGTTCGCCCTCTATCGGCATGTATCGCAGATACTCGAATCCTTTGACAACATAAAGCTTCGGTCATGGTCGCTCCTCATGCTTGCCGCCACCAGGATTATCGCTAGTGATATTTTCTCTCAAAATATTGTATAATCACCAGTTCTCGTCAAGGCAAGCGGGGTTCTCCAGGCTGGAAAGGTCCTGTCCGGAAACTTTGTCGCCAGCGAGCTTTGCCCTTACCAGCCGCCTCACCAGCTTGCCAGTCCTTGTCTTTGGCAGCTCGGGCACGATTCTTACCTCATCGGGACGGGCAAACCTCCCGATCGATTCTTCCACTTTTTTCGAGATCGCGCCCTTTAGCGCATCGTCTGCTTTGTGGCCGTCCTTGATTACCGCGCAGACCACTACCGCCTCTCCCTTGAGCTCATGCGGCCTCCCTATTGCTACAGCTTCTGCGACAGCCGGATGTGACGTAGCGGCCGCTTCGACCTCTGCAGTTCCGATCCTGTGGCCTGAAACCTTGATCACGTCGTCAGTGCGCCCGCGCATGTACCACAGGCCGTCCGGGTCAACAAACACCAGGTCCCCGTGATACCACACATCATGGTATCTGGACCAGTAAACCTCGATGAATCTTTCAGGATTGTTCAACAGTCCTCTTGTCATCGATGGCCAGGGCTTTTTGATGACAAGATACCCTTCGCCGTCTTTGATGCTTTCCCCCCCGTCGTCAAAAACGTCTGCGTCAAATCCCGGGACGGGACAGCCAACGGTGCATGGTCGCAGCTCCATCACAGGCAAGGCGCTCAGGATAGCTCCTCCTATTTCTGTCCCGCCGGAGAGGTTGATGACAGGGCAGCGCCTCCTGCCTACGTTTTCAAAGTACCATTTCCATGCCTCGGTGTTTATCGGCTCGCCGGTGGCTGCCAGGATCCTCAGTGAAGAGAAATCGTAATTTCCGGTCTGGACGCCGCCTTTCATGAAAAGCCTTATCGCAGTTGGAGCGGCGCCAAAGATGCTGACTCGGTGATCCTGGATCAGACTGCACCAGGCATCCTGCGACGGGTAGTCAAGCGCGTCTTCATAGATAAGCGAGGTTCCGCCAATTATGGCGCTCCCATAAAGTACCCACACCTGGCCGGTAATCCAGCCAATATCGGCATACCAGAATAGCACGTCATCAGGCTTCATGTCCACGAGGTAAGCCGCCTGCTGTGCGGCCACGATCGTAAAGCCGCCATGAACCTGCAGCGTTCCCTTTGGTTCACCCGTAGTGCCGGAGGTATAGAGAATAAAGAGTGGATCCTCAGAGTCCATCACTCTTGTTCCGGGCCTGCTGCCGTTCCTTACGAAATCATCATAGTTGACAGCTTTACCACCGCCCTCGCCGGTAGTGACTACGGAAATCTCTGTCCCGTCTACCGCCCTGGCCCACTGGCTCTTGAGATCAATGTCCTTTCCGCGCCGGCTGGCGGTATCTGCAGTAATAAGCAACTTTGCACTGGAATCCACAAGTCTGGAATGCAGCGCCTGAGCGCTAAATCCTGAAAAGATGGTGTTATGGACGGCTCCTATTTTTGAGCAGGCAAAACTCGCGCAAAAGGCCTCCTCGCTTGGGGGCAGGTAGATGCCTACCACGTCGCCATTGCCAATGCCTGAATCAACTAGTGCACCCGCCAGCTTTGTCACCTGCCCGTCCAGCTCGCCATACGTCACTTTTTTCGAGCCGCTTTCATTCGCAAAAATATAGGCCACCCTGTCGGGCTGCAATCTGGCATGCCTATCTATCGCGTTTGCGACAATGTTGCATTTGCCATTAATGAACCACCTTGTCCGGGGCACTCCATCCGAGGAGTCAAACGTCCTGTCGTATTTCTTGAACCACTCTATGCCAAGGTCCTCGTTGACTGCGTCCCAGTACCATCCTGTGTCGCTGTTTGCCTTTTGCACCAGCCCTCGCCAGTCAGAAATGCCATTTTTTTCCATGAACCTAGCGATGTTGCCGCGCTTCAACTGGTCAGCAGAGGGGCTGAAGGCAAATCCGTTCCCGGAGACAGGCAACACCGGAGGAGAAGGGTTCTGGACTAATAATTGCAACGCAACGACGGTTACTAACAGTCAAGCTATGCATTTACTTCAAGAATAATTAAATGCCAAAAGACCCGGGTAGCACACCGTTAACCTTTGGTCGTAGAAGAGGTACGCTATGACTTTGCCGAGTCCCCGCGCTACGCCGACGATTTTGTCAGGGATCTGACCAAGCTCATGATAATTGCCAAGATGAACGCTGCGGCGAGAAACGCCACATCAAAGAACTATTTCCTCCGCCTGGTCTCGCAGATAGAAGGATGCGAGGCATATGTGGTAAAGTACGGCCAGCCGCTGCTTTATGCCCGGTACCGTGACATGGAGTTCACCGACCAGAAGGTCACTTCGCAGTTCGTCAGGGCCGGGCATGTCATCGACGTTACAATGGAATCTGTGTTTGGCGAATTCGTGAAAAGGTTCGACAGCCTTGCCTCGATGTCCCAGAGCAAGGTCAGGTGGGGCGTTACGGCTGAAAAGGAAGACAAACCAGATCCGCTTTTCGCGCTGCTCGATTCCTTCGTCGCAGCGGTGAGCAGGCTATCATCGCTAGACCCCGCCAGCCCCAACAGCCTGGCAGGAAAGCGATTTGGGATAAGGAACGCGAACATTGCCAGAAAATCACTGCAACTAGAGTTCCTCGTAGAGGGCCAGCTCAACATTTTGGAGCTCAATCCCACAAAAAGACGGAAGGATGAGGCAGCCAGGCTCTTGTTCTGGAAGTCAGAGTTCGCGGACGCAATAGTTGCGTTAATGCACCAGACCTGATTAAAGAGTTAAATAGTTCTTGAATTGCTAAAGTAAGCATGGGTTCTACATGGAAAGCCGTTGCGGACGATAGCCGGCGGCAGATGCTGCTGCTCTTGAAAGGAGGGGAAAAGACGCCAAGTGAAATAGCCAGGCATTTTGACTTCACTCTTCCGGCACTTTCGACGCACTTTAGGGTGCTAAAAGACGCCGGACTTGTGACTGAGCGCAAGGAAGGTCAGAACAGGTTCTATTCCGTCAACAGGGCCGCAATGTCCGAGATGATGCAGTTCTTTGACCTCTTCTGGGACGACAAGCTGCGCAGCCTGAAAGAGTATGCGGAGAACAAGGAGAGAAAAAGGACGTGACAAAAGAACTGACAGAGATCCGAAAGACGATACTGATAGATGCAAGGCCGGAAACAGTCTTCTCGGCGATTACGGATGAAAAAGAGCTGACGAAGTGGTTTCCCGATCAGGCCAGAATGGAGCCAAGAGTCGGCGGCGCTGTGCAGTTCAAATTCCTGGAAGGAGGGAAGGAGAACCACAGCGTGGAAGGCAGGGTTCTGGAAATAGTTCCGGGCAGAAAAATCTCATACTCTTGGACCAACACTTCTGACCCGAATTTTCCGAAGACAGTAGTGACGTGGACTCTTGAGCCTGCCGGCGACGACAAGACCAGAGTCACTCTGCTTCACACTGGCTTTGATCCAAAGAGCAAGTGGTCCGACATGCACGACAAGGGGTGGTCGTACTTTATCGATAGGCTGGCAAAGCACTGTGCTGGCAGGACAGTGGGTGAACGAGCAAAACTCCGTTGAGCCCTTCAGATCAAACTGAATAGAACGCCCAGGAGTATCAATAGGACTATTAGTCCGAGAACGGCCCAAACTATGCTCCATATCATGATTAGCAGGAGCTTTTAGGGAAAATAAACATGCACCAGCATTCTTTGCTAATCTGGTAATGAATGAAACTAGCAGTACATTCTGTTGAAACTGCTTTTAGCCATGTCGTCAAAACAGTATTGCAATGACTGAAACAGAATACAAAGAGAAAATCAAGGTGGAAGACGACGAGGTAAAGGTGGAACGAAAATCTAAGGACGAATTTGGCAATGAAATAAAGGAAAAATACGAAAAGAAGCTGGACGACTAGACCTCATCTTTTTTTTCGGAGATTCCTGAGAAATCGATATCAAAGCAAATATTCAATAGCGATGCTGACAATTGGGTCTGTATGCAAGAGAACAAAAAGAAGGATATCGTAAGGGAAACACTAAAGCCGATCAATAAAGTCAACTCTAAATTAGATAAGGAACTACAAGAACTAGAGGTCAAATCCACCAAAGGCGGCGGAGAGCTTTCCTAGTCTTTCGAGCTTGCCTGACAGCAAAAGTCATTTGTCGTTTTTGGCAATCCGAAGGCGATGATTGCATGAAAAAATAGAGTGCACCTTGTAACTATGTATCAGTCGAGGTGCATTTCCTCATCTCGCTGAATAGGCGATCGGCGCAGGTTAGTGTCATCACCGTTCGAGCTTGGCTTGGCGCGATTAAAAGGATTACGTGATTTCCTGAACCTTCTTTCCCTCTTTAGTTGGCACTATCCTGAGCCTGCCACCCGGAAATGCTTTTGCAAGTTGCCTCCCTCCAAAGACCCTGTCCAGAAAGATTGCCAGCGCAGCAATCTCTGAATGCGGCTGGTGTCCTATTGCAACGTTATAGTCGGCAAGGCCATAGGCCTCGCGCGGCACTTTTTCGGCGCCTATTATTACAAGCAATTCACGCTGCCTGCGAAGCGATCTTGCCACACCATCGATGTTGATGCCGTACATCGTGAGGTGAGCCACCTTGCCTCCCCTCTTTTTCCAGCTTTTTGCCAGCCCTTTCCAGTCGTCAATGACTTTCACTTCAAAGTCCGAGCCACCCCACCTCCTGGCCACGCTTGCGACAGAGTCGGCGACTGACTGGTCGATCCCGGTCATGTAGATCCTGTCGGCGCCAAATGCCCTGGCTACAAGGGCGGCATGGGTGGTCACCCTGTCATCGCGCACAAGCCTGTGTCCTATCCTCAGGACAGAGACTTTCATTGCTCTTCTCCTGAATCCACTTCATTCTTTGCGCCGTCAGGCTCGTCGCCCTTTTCTTTCTCAAAGAGCATCAATCCTATCATGTCCTTTAGCTGCTCGACGTTATCGCCGGTCTTGGCAGACACAGGGATAATGCGCTTTGTGTCCAAGATTCCAAGCCGGCCGGCCTTGTCGAACGCGTCCTCCGAGCTCGTAAGGTCGGCTTTATTCAAGACATAGATTATCTTTGTCGCAGGCACTTCGAACTCGTTGATGACGTCAAGCGAACTGTGGTACTTTATGGCAATTTCTTCGATCGGCTCGCTTATGTCGATGACGAGGACGACAAGATTCGCGTACTTTAGCTCGTCAAGGGTTGACTTGAACGCATCTATCATGTATGCGGGCAGTTTGCTTACAAAGCCCACGGTGTCATTTAGCAGAACCTTCTCTCCGTGCAGTTGCAATGCGCGGGTAAATGTGGAAAGAGTGGTGAACAGACCCTGGCCTGTGATCTTGCCCTCGCCTGTCATAATGTTAAAGAGCGTGGTTTTGCCTGCAGACGTGTAGCCCGCCAGAGAGACTGTCGGAAGACCAGATCTTGCCCTGCTGGTCCTGTGCAACTGCCTCCTTTTTTCCTCCTTCTCCAGCTTTTTCTTTAGGACCGCGATGTGCCTCTTTATGTCAAGAACATAGACATCAGCTTCGTATTTTCCAAGGCCGAAAAACCCCGGCTGCTCGCCGGCCCTTGCGAGCCTGACCATGTCACGGGCGCGCGTGATATCGTAGCGAAGCTGTGCCAGCTTTATCTGTATCCTCGACTCGGCCGTGCTGGCCCTTCTCTCGAAAATTTCCAGGATAAGCCGCTCTCTGTCAATTATCTCTATCTTGCACAGGCTCGCCAGGCTGTACACCTGTCTGGGCCTGAGAACCTCGTCAAAAATAATGACTTCGGGCTTGATGTCACCGACCAGTTCCTTCACTTCCTCTGCCTTTCCCCGGCCGATCCCGTACTTTGAATGTGTGATGTCCCGCTGGGTCACGGTCTTTACTATGGTGTATCCCGCCGCATCTGCAAGCGAAACTGCTTCCTTTATCGCGCGTTCTATGGGATATGTTATCAGGATGGCTTTTCTGCGCACAGATTCCATCTATGCTTCATCGCCGGAATCTGCAGCATTGACGTACAGCCTGATCCCAAGAAAACGCTCGAGCTTTTTCGCGAGTAGTTCGTCGGGCTTTAGCGCGCCACTTTCAAATTTCCTTAGCAGCTGGGCCTTCTCGTTCATCTTCATGCCAAGCTGCTCATGGGTCAAGCCCATTTTCATCCTGGCTTCCCTGATAAGTCCCGCAAAATCAGGGGTGATCATTGTCCGGTCGGCCATGGTGATCCTGTCCTTCTGCCTGACAGGCGCGGGTTGCTTTTTCTTTGCCGGAATCTGCGCCGGCACGTACGGCTTGCCGTGCTTTGAGCATGCAATGCAGACGTTGAAAATGGTGCCGTCCACTACCACCTTTTTCCTGTCGGCGCTCTGGCGACCGCAGAGCTCGCAAAATGACACTGCCACTCAGCACCACAGGCCGGACTTAATCCTTTCTTCGCAGGGTGTGCTGCACAGTCATGTTCAGGACGATTTCTGCAATGTCGCTGGCGTACTCTGCCACCCTTCGGATGTTTTCGGTTATCAGCTTTATCCTGTACAGCTCGTTGATGTCCTTTGGCTTGGACACCGAGCGAAGTATGGCCCTCTCCAGCTCGTCTATCTTGCGCGCCTTTTCTATCGCCCTGTCCGCAGCTTCGTAGTCGCGCTTGAACATAGAGAGGCATGCGTCGTCAAGAACTTCAAGCCCAAAGGAGCACATGTTTGATATCTTGTCGACCACGTCCTTGTTCAGCGGCCTGTGCATCTCAATGATGTCCTTTGAAATTATGGAGGCATGATCGGCAACTCTTTCGACAGACTTGGCTATCAGCCTGTATCCAAGGCAATTGCGCGGCTCCTCCAGGCCTATTTCCTTCAGGAGGTGTTCGTTTCTGATGGCGATTTTGAGCTGCCTGACGATGTAAAAACTGAACCTGTCGACCTCGTCGTCTGACTTTACCACCTCCTGTGCCAGCTCCAGATTATTTTCCCGGAGGGCAAGCAGCATGTCCCGGTACATCGACTTGGCGATGAGCAGCATCCTCTTGAATGCGGCATCGACTGAAAGGTCAAGGAGGTTGATGAGCACTTGGAGTGTTATGCCAGTAGCCGAGTCGGCGATGATCTCGGTGCCCATCAGGACACGCCTTACTATGCTCTTTATCACCTCCCTCTGTTCTGCCAGCAGCCGGTCTTCTTTTGGAACAATGGTGATGACGTTGAACCCCAGGAAATACAGCGCAATCAGCTTGCGCGCGATGAAATACGGGTTGTTGTCCTTGGCGACTTCAATTGTCGCTTCCTTTTGTTCCTTAGGCATTCTTTTTGAAGCAGGCGCTATCTGCAAGACCGAATTGCTCTGCCTCATGATAACAACGTGATCTCCCTGCTTCAGGCCAAGGTCCTGGATCCATTTCTTTGGCAGAGAAACGATGTAGGATGAACCGCCTGTGTACTGCAATTTTCTGGTCTCCTCGCCCTGCTGGCCAGCCTTGGGCTTGCCCTCAGCTTCGCGGATGCTTTGCATGCATAATGGTTTCTTGCAATTCTATATATGTCTACCGTATAACTATATAGTTGCGCACAAACCTATCATTATCTTTATTAGTTATATGAAATACGTTCCTAGCATTTGAATCCGCTGCCGCTGAATGCTCCGGAAAAGGTGGCCCGCCACCTGGATGCTTTGTTCGGTTCCGGAGTCGGCTCGGCGCTTCCTGCAGATGTAACATTCGAATTTTCCAGAAGAACCGGCAGGATAAAGAATTTCAGCATTGCAGGCACTCTGGCCGGAACTTTGCGGACCGACGGCGGAATCGCGCTGACGATATCTGGAGCCCAGTTCTTGCTCGACAAGAGCGAGCAGTTTGTGCAGAACTGCATAGTCCCAGTTGAGGAGGCGGTGCCGTTTGTGAGCGAAGGGCGCTCGCTCTTTTGCAGACACGTAGCAAAATGCGGCCCAAATGTGAAGGTGGGATCCGATGTTGCCCTGACCTACGATGCGCGGGTCATCGCCGTAGGAGTCTCGCTATTTTCATCAGACCTGATGAAACTATACAGCCGCGGAGTTGCAGTGAAGGTCAGGCAAGGAATAAAAAGTAGGGCGGAGCAACTCGAGAACGTATGATGCGAGGCAATCGCGAGATGAGGCGCATGCTGGACAAGATGGGCCTCGACATGAAGACCATGGACAATGTGGAGGAGGTCATAATCAAGACGGACAGGAAAGAATTCTACCTTATCAAGCCCCAAGTCATAGAGATGAAGGGCAAGGATAGCACGATTTTCCAGGTAATCACCAGCGACATTGAAGAGAAGCAGCGCGACGTCCCGTCGTTCAAGGAAGAGGACATCATCTTGGTGATGCAGCAGGCAACCGTTTCAAGGGAAAAGGCGTTGCAGGCTCTGACCGAAAGCAAGGGCGACATGGCGCAGGCGATCCTGAGCCTCACCACCTGACCGCGTGTTGATTTAAATATCTGCCATCTATCAATTTCTACTGGATTGGCAAAGGAAAAGGCTTCTACAGAAAATCTTCCTCCACCAACCTCGCATTCCGCAGTTGAAGGTATCGTTGGCGCTTTATCAGAGCTTGAAACCGATATCGATTCCCTTTATTCGCGTGTTGAGGAAATGAAGAAGCGCATAATGGCCCATTCCAACGAAGAGATAGAGAAGCTAAAGCAGCAGATTATCTTGCTTGCAAACGAAGAGGCAAAAAAGATAGTGGACAAGGCCAAAACGGAGGCAGACGCCGAGTCGGCTGACATCACAAAGCAGGCGGAAAAGAGCCTTGCCGTGATAAAAAAGAACGTCGATTCATCCTTTGACAGGGCCGTTGACAGCATCGTAAAGACCGTCCTTGGCGACACTTCGACCCCTGCAAAGACAGACAGGCCTTCCAGGTCAAAAAGGCCGGCTGAAAACAAGCCCGCAAACTAGCAAAAGCTTTAAAAGCGTTTTTTACGAATTGTACTTGTTGATGGAAAGCCCCTGACTGAGGAGCTCGTTCAACACCGCAAGGTCGCGGTTGCAACCGTCCGCGGCAGACCTTACTATAACATTATCAGCGCCCTGAAGCTGATGGACATGCAGTTTGACTCTATTTTGCCTGAAGAGGCAGCCCTGTCAGACGCCAAGGTGATCATCACCACGAGAGACGAAGCAGGAATAGTCAACAAAAAGGTGGCAGTCATGCTGGACACCGACCTTGAAAAATATCCGGCAGTCGCAAAGGCAAAGATATTGCGGAGCATAGCCGGCCCACAGGCAGACGACCAGCTGCTGGTCGGTATAGACCCAGGCAGCAGGATAGGGATTTCTGCCATTTACCTCCAGCAAGAAATAGCAAGCATGGTTGAGGCTTCGCCGGAGGACGCAGTCGAGCAGGTATCCGCGCTGCTGGGTGGCATAGCATCAGGAAAAAAGATCGTGAAAATAGGAGACGGCGACATCAGGATGGCAAGGCTTATTGCAAGGGCGATAAAGTTCCGGTTCAAAAACAACGTCCATGTGGAACTGGTGGACGAACGCGGCACTTCGCAAAATGCAGAAGCAAATCGCCGCGGGGCAAGGGACAGGTCATCGGCAAGGACTATAGCCTTTAGAACCGGCAAGATCGTTGCGGCGGCAAGATAACCGCGCTTTCCTAGTATCCCGTGAACTCCTCTATCCTTATCCTTTCCCGCGGGATCTGCAATTCGTTTTGCAGCAGATTTCGCATCGCCTCAAGCATCGCAGGCGGTCCACAGATATAGAAAATAGCCGTCTGGAAGTCGCTATCGGCCAGATGTCTATTGAGCATATCTCTCCCTATTCTCCCCTGCTCTCCTGGCCACACGCTCCCACTCGCCTCCTGGTCAGTTATGGTGTAAACAATCTTCAGGTTCTTGTTTTCGCGGGCCCATCTGTCAAATTCGTTTTTGTAAAGAATGTTCTGCGCGTTCCTGTTCGAATCGCACATCACTATTCTTGTATGCAGCCGCCTGTCTGTCGCGTACTTTATCATGCTCCGAAAGGGGGTAACTCCTATTCCTCCAGAAAGGAGCACCGCCGGCCGGTCTTCCTGCAGCGTGAAATTCCCTCGGGCCTCTGATACTTTTATCTGTGATCCAGGCGCCAGCAAAGAAAGCGCCTGCTTGTACGGGGTGTCCCTTATTCTTGTGCTGATGACCAGCTCATCCTCGGTAGGAGACGATGCCAGAGAAAAATGTCGCACCGACCCTTTCGCGTCTTTCACATTGTCGAGTGGAAAGAACGCGAACTGTCCGGGTTTGTAATCGGGATAGTCTTTTTTTGAAAATCGAAAAGTCATGATGTCTGTTCCTTCCAACTTTTCCTTTTTCACTAGGGTCAGAGTGGCTGCAGGCTGTTGTCCCGGCTCGGTTTTACTTTCAACTGCCGCTTCGCCAGGCACTGGTTGGAGGCTTACCGAGATATCGCCGGTAATTTCGTCGACACTAGCTGCAAAAGAGCGCAGATCAGTGGCCCAGTTTGTATTGGGGGACACTCTGGCGTTTCTGACATCAAAGATTGCCTGGTGCCAGGGGCAGGTAAGGCAGTAGCCATCAACGGTTCCTTCTTCCAAGGGGCCTCCCTCATGCGAGCAAACTGCATCCATTGCATAGACCTTGCCTTTGACCATGCTCAGGACAACCGGAATTCCACCGACATCAACGCGCAAAAGGCCTCCCTCCTTCAGATCCTTCTTGTTGGCAACGCTCTGAAATCCCGACATCGAACGAATGCATTTAGCTGAAATACTATATACACATTAGCCCCTTTTTCGGGATCATGCTGGATATCCGAAAACTTTTTTGATACTGAAAGAAATCTAGTTATCTTGCTACGGAATAAACCCTTATTAACAAAAAGCACAATTCTCTACTGATGCAATTCAAAATACTATCGATATTGGTCGGGTCAGTCTTTCTGGCAGGAATTATTTCAAACACTTATGCACCAGCATATGCGGCAGACTACACGTGTTCTGTATCCCTGGACGGCTCCCAGGAGGTTCCCTCTGTAAGCACCGACGGAACAGGAACTGCAACAATGACATTTAATTCGTCCAGCAACGAGCTTGCATGGACAATATCATTTTCCGGCCTGTCAGGCCCAGCCACTATGGCGCACTTTCACGGGCCAGCGCTTGGAGGCTCTAATGCTGGAGTTCTGGTGAACATTGGCGAGATCTCTGGCCTTGATTCGCCAATGAACGGATCCGCTGTCCTGACTGCAGAGCAGGCAACTGCCCTGCTTGAAGGGCGAATATACATCAACATTCACACAGCGGCAAATGATGGCGGCGAGATCCGCGGACAGGCGTCCTGCGAGCAGCCGGGCGGCGGATTTCAGGACACATTTGATCTGGAGGCATGCGACTTTTCTTCCACCGGATCCAACAACTATTTCTTTTTGGAGCCGGGATACCAGCTAGTCCTGGAAGGCCAGGATGAAGGCACAACCGTCCGGTTGGTGCTCACAGTTCTTGATGACACAAGAATGGTAGACGGAGTCGAAACCAGAGTTGTGGAAGAGAGGGAGACGGAGGACGGGGAACTGATCGAGATATCCAGGAATTATTTTGCGATATGCGAGCCAGCAAATGACATCTTTTATTTCGGGGAGGAAGTGGATTTCTATGAAGATGGCGTGGTGACCAGCCATGAAGGTGCATGGTTATCCGGAGTAGCCGACGCACGGCCCGGGATAATCATTCCAAGTGACCCAGAAGTCGGATACAAGTACTACCAGGAAATCGCGCCAGACGTAGCCGAAGACAGAGCTGAAATCATTAGCCTCGATGAAGTCGTGATAACTCCGGCCGGCACTTTTGACAATGTATTGAAGGTCGAGGAAACGACTCCTCTTGAGCCAGGAGTGACAGAATTCAAGTACCACGCACCAGGAATAGGATTGATCCAGGACGCAGAGCTAAAGCTGATCAACTATACGTTGCCAGAAGAGGATGAGATCGAGCTGATGCCGTCTGTGCAAACTGTTACGGTGGCAGGCGAAACGATCACACTTGACCTGAACAGCTCCTCGACTATCAGTGAATTTGAACTTGACGAAGACAGCAAGAGCATTACCTTCACAGTGGATGGAGAAAACGGGACCGCGGGAGTAACCGAAATTTCCATAGGAAGGGTACTGGAAGGACCCTACGCGGTGACCATCGACGGCCAGGTTACGAGCGATGTCGAAGTCACGCAGGACGCCGCGTCCGGCGAGTCCATTATCAGGATATCGTACACACATAGCACGCGCGAAGTCGTGATCACTGGAACAAACGTCGTCCCTGAATTCCCCGTCTCATTGATTGTCGTGACAGCGGCAGTACTTGGCTCTATCATCCTCGTTGGCAGAAGCAGGCTGGCCGGTAGCTTTATGCGCTAAACACGAGATAGTGACAGGTCTCGTCAGCGACTGTGTTCCGTCGAAAGTCTTTCCGCCCTGACGTGCCATGAGCCCTTTCCAGCCAGGAATCAAGGATTCAAGCGTCGGAAGGCGTTCTCCGGAGCCACACAAAAATCTTATATCGACAGAGCGTGCTAATCAAGCAATGAGCGGGTCGCCCGCGCATTATGAAGGCACAGACGCTGTGCCCGTGAATCCCCTTGCCAGCGCGGTACCTTGGCGCCAGCAGTTATACAACCGGGTCAAGTTGCTTCCATGGTGGCTGAGCTACCACCGAGGCGCTACTCCACAGGCAGTCCTAAAAGACAGGATAATAGAGCTGGGCACCACGATGGGCCTTCAGGACAGGTGGCTTAGAAGGATCATCCGTCACGCAGTTTCCGAGTTTTCAAAGAAGGGCCTTGGAGCCGACTATTACGGCTACCACAACATTGACCACGAGCTCGAAGCTGCCTACTTTACCCTGCTGGCGGCGAAGCATCAGCTAGAGTCGAACAGGTTCAGCGACCGAGATGTACGATACCTTTTCGTGACAGCCCTGTTTCACGACTATGATCCGCTGAAAGCGTTTGACAAACCAAACGAAGATTCTATTGAACGTTTCATAAGAAGCGATCCCAAGATAAGAAAATTCATAGCCGAAGTGGAGCTCAGCCTGGATATCGTAACTGCAATGATGCACCGAACCGCTTATCCGTTTAGAGATGAAATTGCCGCAAATGCAAAGAAAAGAATGAGCACATTGTTCACTGATGCTGGGATTCCGGAGGGTGATACCGCAACTCGAAAAAAATACGATGACCTGGGATGGTTCCTTTCGGTGGCGGAACGAGTTGCGGGCTACGCGCTGGGCGACTTTGAGCACAGTAAGGACCTAGCAGCACGCAATGCACATGCCCTCAATTGGCATCCATCAGTGATAAACGAAAGATCAGCAAAATACTTTGACCTTCTCAAAGACGAAAAAGAAATGTTTGATAGAGTGATGGAAGGGGTGCCGCATGAGTATCGGGAAGTGTTCTTTGGCAATGTGGAGACTTTCAGGGACACTCTGATGATAGAGCGGGAATTCAGAAATCTAGTCAAGAATCAGTTAATGCTCGTGTCAGAGGTCGAGAGGTGTGGAGCCAAACTTGAATCTTATATCCAGGAATCTATTCTTGGTATCTTGAGAGAGCAACCGCTGCTGGTGCCTGCTGACGAAAGGATTTTTCGAAAATCTTTGAGATCTGAAGATGCAATCTTGATTACGTTGAGGATAAATGACAAAGTTGGTGATGTTGTCGGCTATGCAAAGGGCGGGCCGCTCGAAAAGTGCAGGCTTCGGCGAGGCACTTACGACAGGAACGTTGGCAAGGGCAACACTGCATATCTGGAGGGGATAAGCATAAAACCAGGATTTCAAGACGGTTCTGGAGGCCATATGCTCAGAATGAGCTTCCTTGATGAAGCGATAAAGCACGGATACAGGTTCGTCACCGGTTATGCTCATCGCGACGTTGTGATTAAGAGAATAACCAGAGGCGAAAACATAGAGATTGTCCAAAAGTACGACCCTGATAAACTAGACTACTATAGAGCTGATTTGAGTAATACCGCTAGACAATCGATAGCAGAGCATGATGTCTCTGCTATGCATGTACGTTCTTGACGCTACGTAACGAAATGCTCTCTGAATAGCCTACGACTTTTCCTCAGGCATATCCTTTGTCCATCTAGATTACTTCCTCTCCTTCTTTGCCTGACCTGATGTCTACTACCCGGCTCACCGGCGAGATAAAGATCTTGCCCTCAGAAGAACACTGCCGGACGTATTCTATTACCTTTGCCTCCTGGTGGTCCGGGACGACTATTTCTATCACGTACTTGTCGCCAAACTGCGGCCGGAATAGCTCTGTGCCCTTTGACGCATGGATCTCTGGAGGCGGGTTCTTGCCGCGGCCACGCTTTTTTGAAACTGTAATTCCGCCGACCGGTATCTTTTTCAGCGCCTCGCTAATCTGCATCACTTCGTTCTTTGCAAGAATGATCTGGATCAGTTTCAATACTCTCGCATGAGCTAGGAAATATTTAACCTTAGACCAAGCCGACCAAAATCTTATAACAATGGGATCTAGATAAAAGCCGATGCCAATAGACAGCGGTGATACAGCTTGGATGTTGATAGCTTCAAGTCTGGTTCTGCTAATGATACCCGCCCTTGGCATGTTTGAGGCTGGCCTGCTGCGAAAGAAAAACACCGTATCAATTTTCATGCAGATTTTCTTTGGGCTTGCGCTAATGAGCGTCATGTGGTTCACGTTTGGCTTCAGCCTCACGTTTGGCCCCGACCAGACAGGGGGAATAGCAGGCAACCTGGACTGGGC
This sequence comes from Nitrososphaera sp., assembly GCA_036554645.1. Lineage (GTDB taxonomy): Archaea > Thermoproteota > Nitrososphaeria > Nitrososphaerales > Nitrososphaeraceae > Nitrososphaera. Next base: position 11,011 of record DATBMW010000057.1, on the reverse strand, counting down.
GTTTTTGAAAGGCATTCCTTTTGACGATGGCCTGAGTTACGCGCCGACGATACCCGGCGTGCTGTTTGCAAAATTCCAGATGATGTTTGCCGTCATCACGCCCCTTTTGATGACAGGCGCAATAGCTGAGCGGATGAAGTTCAGCGCTTTTGTTATTTTCATCGCGGCCTGGAGCATTCTGATCTACTATCCGCTGGTTCACTGGATCTGGGGAGGGGGATGGCTTGGCGCGCTGGGCGTTGTCGATTTTGCCGGAGGAATAGTAATCCACACAAGCGCGGGCATGGGCGCGCTTGCCGTCGCGCTGGTCCTTGGAAGAAGGAGGAACTATGGGCCCGCAATAATGGTGCCCCACAGCATACCCATCGCGGTCCTGGGATCCTCTCTCCTATGGCTCGGGTGGTTCGGATTTAACGCTGGCAGCGCGCTGGCTTCCGGAGGGGTAGCCGGAAATACGGTCATCGTAACCCATCTGGCTTCAGCCGTGTCAGCGCTGATCTGGGTCGGACTCTCGTGGGCAAGGACTGGAAAGCCAAGCGTGATTGCCGCCATAAATGGCGCAATAGCCGGGCTGGCCGGAATAACCCCAGCTTCAGGCTATGTCAGCGTGGAGCATTCCTTTGTCATAGGAACCGCTATAGGGGTGCTGTCGTACCTGGGCGTAATTTTCTTCAAGGACAAGCTAAAGATAGACGACGCCCTCGACGTCAGCTCGGTACATGGAGTCGCCGGAATCGTCGGGGCACTAGCCATAGGGATATTCGCCAGCTCGCTGATCAATTCTGCCGGGCCTGACGGCCTCTTGTTTGGCAACCCGCAGCAGCTGCTGATACAGGGGATTGGCGTCGGAGTCGCGGCCCTCATGGGCTTTGGCGGGACTCTTGCCATCATGAAAGTCCTGGATGTGCTGATAGGAGTGAGGGTGTCGCGCGAAGTCGAGGATATCGGCCTTGACATAGGTGAGCATGCCGAGCGCGCGTATTCTGACGAGGAAGAGTTCCATTCTGACTTTGACAAGGAGGAAGGGAAAGAGAAGGTATCCTAGCCATAAGTTTCAGGATTGGGGACTGCCCCGGTCCTCTAGTAACTGGAGAGGCTCGCATTCGAGCCGAGTTTTTGTGGTACAAGTGTCTAAATGACTCGAATGATCCAAAGCCTGGAATCCACAGTATAGTTAGGCTCCCGTATCAGATTTCTTAATAATCATGGAAAGCCGATACCTACAATGCAAACAAAGCAACTTTTGTTGTTTGCGGCAATAGCAGTACTAGGAGGAGCCATATTTTCTATGGTCACCTCCGGAATATTTGCTGTCCAAACCACGAGCAATAACTACAACGCAGATGCGGCTTCAAACGGCTCATTAATAGATTCTATTTTGGCGGGAAACGGAATGACTGACGAAGAGGATGAAGAAGAAAATGATGATGAATGCGATGAAGATGACGAAGCTATGTCCAACGGTGCAACCGGTGTTAGCGGTGAGGACGCCGACGAGGCAGGCGACACAGAAGTAAACGATGAAGATGAGGAAGAGGATGAAGAGGACGAAGGTGCAGAGGATGAAGAAGAGAGTGGCACATCCACCACAACAGCTGGCAACAACGGCACAACAGGAGCAGATGACGATGATGAGGAAGAAGACGACGAAAACATGGCGTTTGAGCCTTGCGTCTTTAGCAGCGAGATCGACAACCCCTTTCTGCCCTTGAGCAAATACATCAACAAGACCCTGACGTTCGCGGGCAACTCGACAGAAGATGGACAACTAGTCTCTGTCAAGGAGGTCTGGACCGTACTAGAGAATACCGCAGAAATCGCTGACGTGGAGACCCTGACTGTCATGGTTCGAGAGTATGAAGGTGACGTATTAGTGCAGGAAGCGCTGCAATATTATGCACAGGGCATTGACAGCGTAGTCTACTTCTTCGGCGAGGATGTAGTGGACTATGAAAATGGCGTTGCTGTAGAGAATGATGAGGAGAGCTGGGAAGTCGGTGATGACGCTGCGGCTCCAGGGATCGCGATGCCAGCAACACCTACGCCCGGGATGGGATTCGCATACCATTCTGTGAACGTGCCGGGGATAGCACATGAACTGAGCGAAGTCAAAAGTCTGAATGAAACAGTTAGCGTCGTGCTTGGTTCGTTCACCGCGATAGAGGTAACTGACTACGACTTTGATGACGGAACCACATCGCAGGAATTCTATGCCTCTGGGGTAGGCCTCATCAAGGAAACAGAAAACGAGGAAGAATTGGAACTGATCTCGATATCGTAACCTACGGGATCAGCATCCCTTTTTTCTTTTTTGCATGAGATCGTGATTCCATGATATTATCTAGTTGCTGACTATTTTCTAGCATTCAGATCCAATAGATCAATGTTCGTTGCCATAGTACAAGCATCTAACTCAGAAGAACTCTCTTCGAGTTGACCAGACCTCTCCGATTAGCCCCTTGTATCACATTTGTTATTAATTATCGTAAGCGCTTAGAGCTACATGAATTCGAAAATCACCGTATTCTTGCTGGCCGCGATCGGGGCGACCGTATTTGCTGGAGCACTTGCAAACGGGCAGCTCGCACCTGCTGGCCTGGAAGCGGCTGAAAGAGACAAGATCGGGTTCACAGACGAATTTTTTATAGAGGACTGTGACTTCTCGACATCAGGTTCGAACAGGTTCTTCATACTGGAGCCAGGGTACAGATCGGTGCTGACCGGAGAAAATGACGAAGGTGCAAAAGTAGAACTCGTAATAACTGTGCTGGACAAGACAAAGTTGGTTGACGGAGTGATGACCAGGGTGGTAGAAGAGAGAGAAAGCGAGGACGGCGAACTAGTCGAAGTGTCAAGGAACTACTTTGCCTTCTGCGAACAGACTAGCAGCGTCTTTTACTTTGGCGAAGCTGTTGACTTTTACGAGGACGGAAAAATCGTCGACCATCATGGCTCATGGATCGCAGGAAAGAACGGTGCAAAGGCAGGGCTATTCATGCCAGGCATAGCACTATTGAATTCAAAGTACATGGAGGAAACCGCGCCGGGCGTCGCGATGGACAGGGCGAGAATAGTGAGCATGGACGAGGAGATCAGGACACCTGCCGGCAAATTCAAAAACGTCCTGAAAATATGGGAAACGACCCCGCTTGAGCCTGGAGTAAATGAATTCAAGTTCTGGGCAGCAGACGTTGGTCTGATCCAGGACGGCGACTTGAAGCTGAAAGAACATGGATTCAAAAAGTAAGGACAAAAAGCCACAAAGGGGGCTATGCCCCCTCATTTTTTCCGGATCTACAATTCTAAATGGATAGGAATCCTTCCTCCCTTTTTCTACTCACCATCATCAGGCCTGCAACGTCTTCAACGCTCAGTGATACCGATTTATGTGGTTCTCTTCCCGCGATACGCATGAAGGTTGTCCTTGACATCGACCCGGGGATCGACGATGCCATCCAGTTGCTTCTGGCGCTCAACAATCCTGACATAGAGGTACTGGCAGTCACCACCGTGAGTGGAAATGTCAGCCTTCGCAGGGCCACAGCAAACGCTCTCAGAATAATTGAGGCAAGCAGCAAGAGCTTGCCCGTATGCCCCGGCGCACCAAGGCCCCTGAAGAGGACCGCGGTTCATGCAGGAGACATACATGGGGCAGACGGGCTGGGAGAAATCGATCTGCCTCCTCCAGCCCGCAAACCAGAAAAAACACATGCAATAGATATCCTGTTAGAGTTGGCAAGGACGCACAGGAAAAAAGAAATCAACATACTGGCCACAGGTCCTCTGACAAACATCGGATTGCTTTTCAACAAGGATCCATCTCGTGCCAAAGATCTCCGCATCTTTGTCATGGGCGGAATTTACGACCCGGCCATGAAGGGAAACGCCTCCAAATACGCCGAGTTCAATTTTTACGCTGACCCGGAAGCCGCAGACATTGTGATGAGCTCGGCTGCTTCAATAGTCGCTTCCGGCCTGGATGTCACGACCCTCCAGGACTGCGCGGTGGGGTCGGAGATGTTTTACAGGATATGTTCCAGCAAGAGGCCGATTGGGCAGCTTGCATGCAGATTGCTGGCGTATCCCATGCGCAAATTCGGCCACTTCCATCTGCACGATGTATTTGCATTATTTTCGCTTCTGCATCCCGAAATGTTTGCAATGGAAAAAATTGGTGTGAGAGTGGACACGAAAAGGTTCAGGGGGAGATGCATGCTAACGCAGGGGGGCAATATCCGAGTGTGCAGGAAAGTGGACCACAAAATGTTCAGCCGGCACCTGCTCGGTGGACTTTGATGCCTGAAAATAGCGACTGCATCCTTTCGTCATTGCTGTATCTTGATACTTCATCAAAAGTGGGGACGCCCCTGGCTTCTTCCTTCGTGGTTTTGAGTGCGGCGGCGATGTTGCCCATGAAAAGAGCCTCTATATCTTCCAACCCTCTAACCTTCATGGCCGCAAAGGTTCCAACGAACGTGTCCCCGGCGCCAGCAGTACTGACCGTTTTCAAGGAATACGATGCAAGATCCATTGCCGGGATTATCGCTTCGTTTCCTTCCCAGCAAAATACGCATCCCCTCCTTCCAAGAGTAGTCACGACCCTGCAGCCCAGCATCGCTGCAAGCTTGCCGCAGGCCGCGGCGCCTCCTTCTATTGAGACCAGCTGCGATGCTTCATGTTCGTTCAAGATGAGATAGTCCACATTCTTCACATGTTCTTGCAGGGCAGCAAGCCCCAGCCTGGTCAAAAGTGCAGGGGACCATATTGTCAGCTTGGCCGCTCTTTTTGCACGCGTCAAAAGCGTGGCCGCGACATCAAGAGGTGGGTCAATGACAACGATGGCGGCTGCCTCATCAATAGCCGACGACACTTGGCTGGAAGAAACAGACTCTTCAGTCATCGCTAGGTTTGCGGCCATGTGCGTCAGGATCATGTCTTCGCCCTTGCTGTCAACTATGACGTAGGCCGTCCCGGAATCTGCACCTTGCTGTCTTGATATGCACGAGACGTCAACACCTTCCTGCTCCAGGATCCTTATCTGCTGCTCCGCAACGCTGTCTGAGCCAAGCATGCCTGCCATCCCCACCTGTGCACGCCCTAGCATCCTTGCGGCAGCAACAGCGGTGTTCGCTCCCTTTCCCCCGGGGAACGAAGACATCCTAACAACCCTCACCTCCTCGCCGGGAGCCGGAAGGCTTTGAACGAAAAGCGCGGTGTCCCAGTTTATGACGCCGCAAACAAGAAGCCTTGGCATCTGCGGATACTGCCGGTAAAGCTTCTTTAAAGCTTATTTCAAGTCATTCAAGCAACCCTATTCTAGGTGGACACTTTGTGCATAATACTCAAAAGCATGTCGCGGAGATGCTTTTCCGTATTGAATGAACGTGTGGGAGCTGGCAGATCTGCGATTGTCCCCACCATAGTGATTCTTGTAGTACTGACGATGACAGTATCCGTCGAGATCCCATACATTCCGGGCGTTCTTGCGAGCTCGTGTAATCTTGAAATAGCAAGTCCTGTTCTAAAATCACCTAGTTCTGGTGGACTAGCTGAAGCCGCAACGGGCTCACAATTTGTCATATCTACTATAATGAGCAATAATTGCGTCGAGGATGATGTTCCTTTCTTTGCCTTGGTGGAGGTAAGAAATTCTGACGGAACCACGGAATCTCTGAGTTGGCAGAGCGGAGTTTTGAAGGGGTTAGGGTACCAGACTGAGGTAGGCGTTTCTTGGGTGCCTCTTAGAGGCGGCGACTACGAATTGCGGACATTTGCCGTGAGTAACATGGAGAAGCCCCAGATTCTAACAGTAGTCATGAATCAAAATATTACCATAGCTACCAATTCTGATAAGGCCGTGATAGCAATTCCATACGACCCAGACCCTTCCATCCAGCAGGCAAATTTTGAGCCCTCGATGAGAAAAGTGATAGTTGGCGTAAACAACACCGTAAGGTGGATCAATGGAGACACGGTGTCGCACAGGCTCACTGGCGATTCTGAAAATCCCGTGGGGTTTGAAAGACCGGTCTTCGTGTACCCAGGTTATTCATTTGAACACACCTTCACTGAAGCAGGTCAATTCGGCTATGCTGACAGTGACCGAGAATGGATGCGAGGAATAGTGTGGGTAATACCGCGTGAAGCAACAAGCGCGCATCTTGAGCTTGATATTAGCGGGTTAAGAGATGTCTATCAACTCGGAAGGGATCCTGTGGAACTTACAGTGGACATTAGCGGATTCGAAACGGGCTGCGGCGAGTTTGGAATGTCTGTGGAAAGAATCAATCAATTACCCGACGAACAACCTTTTAGCTACTACTATGGAGGAGTGTTTGATTGCTTTGATGTGGCTGCACCTTACAACGATGTCAGTTACCATTTTCCATTTCCGGAGCACGGACCTGTCTACGAAATACCAATCAATCAAACGGGAACGTATAGAGCGACTGTATATTTTGAAGCAGATTACACATCGTTTCACTACAGTTTGACAAGGGAATTTCTAGTTGTTGAATGATTTGAGGACATAGAAGACGCCAGACACCTGTATCAATTATTCAATGAAAAACTGGATGAGAAATTGCTCTCAGGGTTCTTGCTAAAACTTGATAGGAAAGGCATGTTCAATAAGTATCTAGCATGAGGCTTCCCGAAATCAATCTCCAAGAGTTAGAGAAGATCAAGAAGGAGAACTTTAGAGAGAGGTTAGAATTTCAGGATAGATATTTGCAGTGGATGAAGATGACAGGCAATGTAACATGGAGCTCGGCTCAAAAAGCGATGACAAACAGGAAATCGCAAAATGCAACAAGGCGCGTTTATCACAGTGAATCGACAGCACGACCGCGACGTACCAAACGCGGTCCAAGGAACTGATCTCGGGTCCCGGACCAAACAGCTGACTCACCTTGCCTGCACATCAGGATTATTTACGGATAAATATCTGCAGTTACTTTGCTGTACGTTGTGAAGCTACGGTTTAATTGTACCATGCAGACATGTTCTTTTGAGATGATACACTCTGTATGAAGGCAGCAGTATACAGAGAACACAGTAAAGATCCAAGGCAGGTAGTAAAAATTGAGGACATCGATCCGCCAAAGCCAAAAGCCAGCGAAGTTCTGATTAAAGTTGAAGCGGCGTCATACAACTACAACGACCTCTGGGGGATCTGGGGCGAGCCGATCAAGATTCCGATGCCCCATATATCGGGAAGCGACGCTGCTGGAACGGTCGTCGAAGTAGGGGAGAACGTCTCGGCAAGCATCAAGGTTGGAGACAGGGTAGTTGCTTATCCAAACCTTACCTGCAGGGTGTGCCATGAATGCACATCTGGTAGGGAGTATGATTGTGCCAGCAGACAGGTATGGGGTTTCCAGACAGGTCCGCTCTGGGGCGGCTTTGCCCAGTACACCCACTTGCCGGGAGTAAATATAGTAAAGCTTCCTGACGGCGTATCGTTCACGGACGCGGCGGCAATTTCAATGGTGGGCCTGACTGCTTGGCACATGCTTGTTACGCGAGCGCAGATAAGGCCAGGCCAGACAGTGCTGATAATGGGGGGAGGGAGTGGCATGGGGATTGCCGGCATACAGATTGCAAAGTTGTTCAACTGCGATGTCATAGCCACTGCTGGTAACATGGACAAGATGGACAAGTGCATAGAACTCGGTGCCGACCATGCGGTCAATCATCGAGAAGCTGATTGGTACAAGAAGGTGCGTGACATCACAAAAAAGCAAGGAGTAGACATCATCTTTGAGCACATCGGCAAGACCGTATTTCCATCGGAACTAGGGCTATTGAAAATGGGCGGCACGCTTGTGTCAACTGGTGCTACTACAGGCTACGATTCCGCAATAGATCTGAGATACCTGTTCTTCAGGGGAACCAATTTGCTGGGTGCAACGCAAGGTACCAAAGCAGGATTGGAGGAAGTTATACGTTGGGTAAGCAAGGGCAAGATAAAACCGGTGATTGATACGATCCTTCCATTCAGCGATATGGTTGAAGGCCACGTCAAGATGGCAGACTCGCAGCTATTTGGCAAGATACTTACTACCCCTCATAAGCTCTAGGATCGCCAAGAAATGACTGGATTTAGATTTGGAACTGCTATAAATTGCATCGACGGGAGAACACACGAGGCCGTAATTGACCATATGAAAAAGAACTACAACATTGACGGAGTTGACATGGTGACCTTTCCGGGCGCAGATGGGATTGTTTCCGATAGGGGAAAGTCATCAGAGATCGCGCTTTTCAAAAGTGCAGTTGGAATATCGATAGAGAAGCACGGTTCCCATGTAATAGCGATAGTCGGACATCACGACTGCGCAGGCAACCCCGGAGACAGGGAACATCACTACAAGCACATACGGAAAGCGATGGGCGAAGTAACATCATGGCATTTTCCTGCGCGAGTGGTCGGATTTTACGTCAACGACAAACGAAAGATCGAGGAAGTAGAATAACCGGATAGGTTGGGTCAATGCCGGTATCTGTTCCATCTTTGGATCAAACACCTCTAGGATTGCAGTCGTGCGAAAGTTAGTCCAGCCTAGTCAGGTACGAGCTTTGGCGTCCTGCTGGCATGTCACCCAGTTATCACCTTATGGCGGCTGGTTACGGAGCATGCACATTGACAATATCAGAATTTCCCAGTATGGTTAAGTAATTGCTCAATAACCTTCACCTTGTGGCGCTCAGGAAGCCTGTCAATGTAATCACTCTATTCGGATTGATAATTATAGGACAGACAGCTTCGTTCGCTGCTATCTCTGTTGCAGATGCGATAACGAATGACTCTAACCCGCTTGCTTCCGGGTCCTTCGTGATAAAAAATGAGGAGGACATTATTGTCGATGGATTGCTTTGTGACTGCACTTAATGGCATTTTTTGGTCTGCGATTCCTTGCCTTTCGCCTTGCGTGGTGTGATACGCGACCTCAAGCAACTCTTGTTGCGACATGCCCTGTCCATACGACGTTTGGTAAAAAGATCACACTTTGGGTGGACATTGCATGTCAATGAGCAAAAGGGTCTTGCACTCTTAGATGTAGCGGTATGACATTTGCTATGCCGCCGCAGAATTTTTCTGCAATAACTTGATGCTTTTCTTCTGTTCACCTAGCAGCAAACCAGAAAATAAACCCAAGTTGTAATTTACATGGATTGTGAAGAAAATCAATACCGCGTATCCAAAGCTGGCTAGAGATCTATTTCTCATCGCGATTCTGCCCGAGTAAGCTAGAATCACTCCGGTTAAACTGGCTACAACGGCGGACAGAACAAGTTGCGAAATTGGACTAACGAACGCAGTCGCGAATAGAAATGCAACAGAAAATAGGAAGAACGTAGATAGGACGTTAAACTTTTGAAATAAGTAAGGATTTTTGCGGATATTCCGCCCCCTTTCTAGTCCATACTTTCTTACGAATCTCGTGGTCTGTTGATAGGAATCTAAACCGATGAAGTGCTCTATGACTGCCGTAGGCGAATAGACGATCTTGTATCCCTTCTTGATAGCTCTGCTTTTGTGGAATCGCTAGCGATATTGGTGGTGGACTTTTTGGTGACACCGCAGCAATTGGTCGATTTCTGCGAACACCGTAGCTGTTCCCCACACCTTTACCCGCTATCTTTTTTCTTCTTGGTGACGAAAACGACGCGCTCATCGCCAACAAACTCCATTCTCCATACGAGGTCATCGCCCTTTACTAAGCCCAGAAACGCCACTATGCCCGCGGGCACAATAGCCCGCAGCGATTCCCCTCTAGGCACGCTTCTGTTTAACCTTGACTCCAAGTCCATGTCGCTCCTATTGAATTCATGTAATTTATGTCCATGCTAATTGAAGACGCTAGAAAGGGAGATAGGAGCCCCCTCCCTCCTAGGTGTTCTTTGCTATTAATACCACATCGTGTAACATACGAAAGTAGAAGCAAAAATCGTGCCACTCGCGACAAAGTCCTTGAACCAATCCTATGTACCGACGCCCCAGATCTTTGAGCTGATGGAGACGTTCAGGCGGATGGTCAACGATTGCGTTAGAACAGGAATTCAAGAAGATATCTCGTCGATGAAACGTTTAAGCAGTATGATGTATAAAAAACTTGCAGTTTACAAGATCATTGCCTACTACAAACTAAGCGCTATTTCTCATGCAGCAGGCATTCTTGCAAACAGAAAAAAGTCCTTGAAACGGGGCATTCGGCCGAGAAAGCCATATGCTGTTCGGCCTCTGTTGATATCTTCCTACGGCTTCAAAATCATTGATGACGCTCTAAAAGTACCGATAGGGAACAAAGCGTATTTTGATATCCCGTTGAATAGATACGTCAAGGATGTCTTGTCAGATCCTGACGTGCGTGTGCGTTCTTTTCTACTCACAGCTACCACCTTGGGAATCTGCTACTCTAAGGCAGTAGTCGAGATTGATTGCAAGGATACTGTAGGGGTAGATCGCAACCTTCGAAATGTCACGGTTGGCAACACCAAAGAAATAGTATTATACGATCTTGGAAAGGCTGTTGATATAGGTGTTAATACGCGATCCATCGTTGGGTCTTTCAAACGAAATGATGTCAGAATCAGAAAGAGGCTTTACAGAAAATACGGTATGAGAAAGAAGCGGCGCGTAGGCCAGTTGCTGCACAAGTTGACGAAGGTGATAGTGCAAAATGCCAAACAGAGCAGAGCTGCGATCGCATTCGAAGACATTCGATATATCCGCAGGCTCTACCAGAAGGGCAACAGGCAAGGTCGTGACCACAGGAGCAAGCTAAATGGCTGGTCTTTTGCAGAAGTAAAGCGCCAGATAGAGTACAAGGCATCATGGGAAGGAATACCCGTTATACAGCTATCAGTGAAGGAAACTAGTGGCACATCGCAGCTCTGTCCAAGATGCGGGAAGAAGATAACCCAAGTGGACAAGAAAACAAGGCAGCTGTACTGTGTCGGGTGTAACAGATGGATGGACAGAGATGTCGTAGCAGCGATGAATCTG
>DATBMW010000017.1:0-15561 GCA_036554645.1 Nitrososphaera sp. | reverse complement strand
CGCAGAGTTTCTTAGGGATCTGGCGAGCTCGGCATCGATCGTCAAGACAAAATCAAAGTTCAGAGTGGTGAAGCAAGACCCTGATGATGACACTATTCTGAGAACTGCAGTTGACGGCAGAGCCAAACTTGTCGTATCTGGTGATAACCACCTGCTGGATATGAAAGGATTCAGAGGCATTAGGATAGTTTCAGTGGAGGAAATGTTGCAAATGTTGAATAATCGCTGATCTGTTTGAAGGAACCGGCAATAGAAGTCATCCAGCTAAAGATCAGGGCGCACCGGTTCTTGGCATGAACTTAATTAATGGGCTGAGAATGAAATGTTGTCAAAGGGTAATGGTAAGCATCATAGTTGGCAAGGACGCCGTAACAATAAGGCTTCAGGGAGCGAAAAAATTTCTGGCGATCAAGAGCAAGATCGTTATTCCACTTCAAAATATAACTAAGGTCTCGACAGAAAAGGTAAAACCATTGTGGTTTCCAGAAATGAGACTCGGAGCTCACTTCCCCGGCGTCTTCATGGCCGGAACTTTTTGGCTAAGAAAGGGAGGCAAGACGTTTTACTATGTAAGTGATTTTTCAAACTGCATTACACTCAGTTTGAAGAACCATGAATATTCCAGGGTTATTGTACAAGTGAAGGGCAAGGAGGAGGTCGCCAATAGGATAAGGGCTGCGGTGAATTAGAGTTAGTCCCTAGGGCAAACTAGAATGCATACGAAGGATTTACGGATTTTCGGCGGAGGGCTTTGACGCACCTATGTGGTAAAATGTTCCCGTAGCTTTCAAATCTGTCAATCCTTGACCGGTCCCGAAATCAAGCCAGTCTATAGATGAAATTATCCAGCTGGACAAGACTTGTCCGCGGTCTCCTGCATGAATTTTGCGCAAAGCATGCCGAAACCTGTTATTTGTCATATACTATGACTGCGAGCTTGTGACCCAAGAACGTATTGGCTTGGTCACCTACGTTCTGAACGTAGACGCTAACTCCACCGTCAAACGCATGAGTTCTTTGAACATTGAAGCTTAGGGCACCAGGGCCTGTCACAGTCGCCACAGCACTGTCACCGACGCTTACGCCGTTGATCATGCACCGCACACCCAACACGCCGTTGGCTGGTACACTCGAGGCATCGTTGTTCGTACACTTTCCGAACAGTAACTTTGCCACTCCCTGCAGCTCTGCAGCTCCCACCGAATCGGTCGCAATTTCAGCTGCCTTCACTTCACCGTCTTTTATCTTTGCTGCTGTTACTGCATTATTGGCAAGATCTGGTGTCTTTACTTCACCGTCCTTGATGTCTGTGGAAAATACCGTGTTTGCAGCGTATGCTCTTAGTTCTGGCGACGCAACAAAAGCGCCAGCTACGAACGCTGTGATGACAATTCCCAGTATCTTTGGGTATGCTATCATGCTCATCGATACTTGGGAGCGGTATAAAACCAGCTATGGAAAAGCGGGCGGCCACCGTCCTGGAGGAACTGGCAATTGAAATCAGCCAGCTAAGGTCACAGATCAGGGCACAGGCCACTGCTGAAAAAGCTTTCCTAGCTAACTATGCCTGCGATGAAATAATCGAGAGCTGATGACGGTAGGTATCATGATCGCTGCAACTAATACCAATGCAGTCGGGAATTCTGGAACGATCACTATTGCTGCGTCAAGGTTTGCATTTATGGCTGCAATCTTTTCATCAACGCTCTGCGAATCAGCCCCGTCATTGATTAATTCAACAAGCTCGACGCGTAGCATCTGCGCTGTATGTTCCTTCAACTCGGTCGCATTGCGTCGTTCGAGCTCCACTTCCACATGTCCAAAGTTGTCAAGGTAGGCAATATTGACAAGCGTTTCTGCGCCAGTGACATTGCCGGCCTTGTACTCGGTCGATACCCTAGTCAACAGGTTCCTGACGTTCTGAATGTATTGCACTGAAGTAACTGAATCGACGGTGCCGGATCCATTCGAAGAGAGATGTTTAAAGACGCCCTCCTTGGGAGGATCAGAACGAATATAGTTCCAGTACTCGCTGCTTTGGATTTCGATCTGCTCACCTGGTGACGCATGTCCTTGGGATGAAACATGAGAGATGGTCGCTGTTGAGGGGTAATACGAAGGAGGCATCGTGAAGTACATTTTCTCTCCGGCTTTCAGTTCTTGAAGATACGAATAATCATAATACTGATTCTCCGGTCCAAAGCTAATCGTGACATTGTAGGTTGCGTCAACATTTGATACAATGTACGAGCCCGGCAGTGCGGGTGGCGGGGTGGTCCTAACAGGTCTAAAGGGGGAAGATTTAGATCCTGATTCGCCAATCTTTTCGGCGGCAGAGTCGTGCACATAGTTTCTTTCCACAACATCAGCAAACACTCCATGATTGGCGTATATCATGTCCAGGTTCACTGCAGAAATTTGGGTTGACACAAATGCGTTGTACAAGTCGACCAGTGTCTTGACTTCGTTACTATCAATGACAACCATGATTTTGGGGATATCAATCGACACGTCATCCATTGAAGCTTGATAAACCTTCGAGACAGGGAGCGACGTGCCGTTTAGGTTGTAGCCGAGATTTATCTCTCGTCCCCCATCATGGAAATCCCACAGGATGGATGCCACTGCCACCTCCTCGTCTGTCCCCTCTGGTCCCCAGATCTTTAGTTCTAATTCCAAATCCTGACCGAGGTAGACCCGTGGCGATTGGCCTCCATAGTACCTGTCAATTAATACCGCGACAAATCCTGCAAATCCTTCGATAAAAGAGTCGTTCGTGCCGGGATTCGCATAACCCTTGTGACTATCACCACGAGGCACTCCATCAGCGTCATACATCTGAAATTGCAAATAATGGCCCAGTTCGTGCCAGATTGGGAGCTTTGGGGCTTCGTAATGGTGCCAAGAACTATTGGCCTCCATATCACATAGAACAACCTGGCCGCCTGTCGCTTCGGTGGTGTCAGCCAAAGTGCCAAGACCTCCAAAGCTCTCTGGTGTACCACCAGAGTCGACCTCATTATACCATGCACCCGCGTCTGGACAACCCGGATCAAAATCATGAGATCGGATCAAAAGCGGATTTAGAGGGGACCTAAGTCCCAATGTCTCAAAGTATTTCATGGCACGGTAGCTGTTGTAGTAGATATAGGCCGAATCTGACATCATAACCCCTGTGCCGGATCTTGAGATGATCGCCCCCCCTGCACTTATGGGTCCTCCTGTGTGCTGCAGGTTTGTTCCCCTCCAATCCTCCAATTCCATGAATTCAGCTGTCTGGACAAGTTGGTCTTCGTTTCCGTACTCAAAATTCACCTCTGCTTCATATCTTCCATCACCTGTTTCTTTCCATTTTGCGCATTTAGTAGCGTCGTTATCGTCAACACAGAGGGCATGATAGACAGGGATAAACCGGCCTCCAACCTCATTTCCATTAGTCACGGCAAACTCGGGATCACCTTCGTACCACAGAAGCGACACTACCATCATCTTGGGTAGCCCTCCAGCTCCTCTGGGAAAGTTGAATTCGTAGTCGGCGGATCTGTTATCTGAAGTGGCAGTATTTTTGAAAAAACTTGGCTTGGAGACGCTCAATCTTTGATAGTACTCCTTATCCATCTTTGCGAGTAAGACCCTAGAATTCGGCATGCCTTCAGGTCCTGTATCAATTAGACCTTTAACGGTTCCAAAAATTCGCATGTCGTCATTGGATGATCCGATACTAAGTACGCACTTTGCAGTAGAATCATCTGTAACATCGATTATCTGGGTCCAGCTGCCGCCTGTGGTAAAGTCCAGAGAATAAAAGTGGCAGCCAAAGCCTACCGCTCCTTCGTCGTGGCTGAATGACTGAGTCTCGCCACAAATGGTGCTGGTACCTTCTGAATGCAAATCATAGTCTTCCAATTGGACCTCGACGACGCCCCAGCTGCTGTTGTACATCGAAGTGTCAGGTCCCCCCGTAACGTCATTGTCTATTGAAAACTGGTAGTGAACAACCATGTCTGCGTCACCAAACGTTGTCGTATGCGAGCTATCGTTTGGACAACCTGGGTATGGGTCTACGGCGCTGTCATAGACATATTCGTATGAACCTGAACCTGTTCCCTCATATCCTCCCTCAACAGGAGTAATGTTGGCGCTGCCCGAGAAACTGGTTGAAGTTGTTGTGGTTTCACAAGGGTAATACGGAGCGCATCCTCTGGTTTCGTGGCTGTACGTATATGTAATCGAAACTGGAATTATGACTTGACTTGGAGCTCCGCTGTTCCCCCCCTGAGCATTTGCTTGAACAGTTCCACCAAAAGATATACTGACAAGGCTGAGCAAGATAATGAACAACAAGACAAATGACAAGATCTTGGACGCGATAGGTTTCGAGGAATTGGACAAAATCTTGAGAGACGTTTGGATACATAATGTTGGTGAAACAGATAAGTCTTACTGTGAGAAGCCGTAAAATGATGTATAGATCTAGTGCAATTTTTACAGGACATGGCCATCATGTTCGCGCACATGGGTCGCTGGCAAATCGAGAACAGGTTCGGCAGGTAGGCTTATCTAATCGCTTTCTAATAGAACCCTGCTTAGATGGCTCTATCGCGGTTTGCCTGCTCTTTGCTCATGCTGGTTCTTGTTTCGTCAGCTTTGCAATTTCCGAGCGCATCGGCACAAGGTAGCAACGCTGGCTCAACGTGGAGAATAGAAGTAACGTTTGAGGTCAGCGGCACCGACGCTGATCCCTATTTTTTCGAAACGATCACAGCTGTTGTCTCACCTGATCCCAATATGCCCGGCATGTTCACGGGCAACGGAACGGGCACCTGGCAATGGCGCGACCCTCAGACCGCAGACTGTCCTCCTTATTCGGGAAGTGGCGCTTTCCCCGCCATGGTGTCAGGGATAATTGGAGAAGTCCAGACATCAGAAGGGAAACAGTACTCGGCAGGTCTGCAGGCGGTACCCGGCAGGAGCATTGCGGAATCCGAAGACTTTGAAAAGTACTATTCTGTGACGTGTCATTCACCTCCAGACTATGTCTTTGACGAAGATAGATCGAGCGCGCCCGTCCCCATGCTGCCACAGGTCACCCTGAAGAACAACACATCAAGCTGGTATGGTGAGGAAATCGGCTTCCAGACAGATTGTTGCATATCAAAGTTTACCGTCACCCTCAGCCCACCAGAGGTAAAGTACCGCATTTTTGGGACAATAGAGGATGCTGACGGAAGGCCAATGTCCGAGTCAAAAGTGGTGGTGGGAGACTATGAAACGATTGCTGGTGGCGCCGGCCCCCTGCAAATACTATCGCAGTCAACACCCGACTTTGAGAAGGAAGCAGTCGCGGCAAAGGAGGATGCATATTATGAATTCGAGCTAGAGCGCTCTGCCACAGACCCTCTTAGGGCAGTGGTTGTTTCTGTCCTTTGGTACGAGGGCGTAGGCCACTTTGCCGTTACCAGCGGACAGCAAGTGGGCGGCAGGTACATCCCGATATACCAGGCAGCCTGTGTGGACCACAACGACAACGACTGCATCAAATGGGAAAGGACTGCTGACGGATTTGAAGCCCAGGTTGACTATTCGTATGGGTTTGATAGCTCGGCTCGCCATGCTAAGGTCATGCCTCCAGAACCATGGAATACTGAGGGCAGAGACATTGCGATAATGATTCGCGATGCCAGCGTGATCTACACCAACAGCTACAAGGCAATGAAGTATTTCGAGTCGGTGAAGGAAAGCGTCGGCAATCCGCTGAATCCGGTCAGGATCGACGTGTACAATTCCCATAGCGCTGGATGCAAAGATGACAGCGGGCAGCCAAAAGACAGCGCTTTTTTTGATTATCAATCCCGGCAGCCATTCGGTAGACTGGGTAGCTTTCTTGATGCTCAGGATGCTATAGGCGGCACCGCTACCATCTGCACAAAGACAAGCTCTGAAACCCAGGTTGATGCTCCGATAAACCGGGAATACCATGAATTGGGTCACTACCTCCAGAACGACATGTACTATCCGTCTTCCAATCTTCTCTCTAACAGGGGGACTCCACACGCCGGTTACGGTAACGACGGAACGAATGACTCACTCGCAGAAGGATTTGCTTCATTCGTTGCAATGCTTGTGGCAGAACACCACAACGAGATAGAGAGTGGGCAGCCACTGTATCCTCTGGGCACGGCCAGCAAGAACCTGGAGCATGATTACAGGGTCTGGGGCGACAATGTCCGAATGTTTAGACTCGATGACGGGAGGATCGTGTCATACTTTAGTCTCGACCGCAGGAACGAGGAAGAGTGGGCAGTAGCAGGGCTGCTATGGGACCTTCATGACAGCGGCCAGGAATTCCATGTTTCGCACATGACCAGCGCCGCCAATGATCCTACAGCGCTCTGGGCCCCGATATCTGAAATATACAATGTGACAAGAGACAATCTCGCGCTTTTTGATCATCACATCCTGGACAACATACGGTCGGCAAAACCGATGAATCTGGTGAATCTGTATGCTGCGTTCTCTGGCGATGTTTCTGTTCAAGACCTGGATATGATTTTCATTAGCCATGGCGCCTTTAACGATGTATCAAAGCGCGACCTTGTCCACGGCGTTGGAGAATCAGTTGGTCCGACAGGCTCGACAGAGGCCCCGGTAAGGCCTGTCAGGTCGAGCCCTCCGCCCATGTTGAACAGCTCGTATATCTCTTCGGAGAGTGATGCAATTTTTGAAGTAGAATTTACCCACCTGGAGCCGTACTCGTTCTACGATTATTCATATGACCTCAACATGACAGAGGGCATGCCCGCGTACTTTGAAATGCCCCCCTCTTACTATCCCTCCATTGCACAATTTTATCAAGTTTCTCCGGATGGCAAAGTATCAGGCGATAGCAGTTTGACCATCAATAGTACAGAGTACTGGAATTACATTTACTCAGGCCCGGAAGAAGATGCGATATTCAAGACAATCGAAACAGCTCAGGGACAACAACCGGTTTCTCAGGACGGCGAGGCAACCGGCGCGGCTCCGTCACAGCCGAGTGGTTGTCTTATCGCTACTGCGGCATATGGCTCGGAACTCGCGCCGCAGGTGCAGTTCTTGCGCGACTTTAGGGACAACCACATCCTAGCAACAGCTTCAGGCTCGAGCTTCATGAACGTTTTCAACGCCTGGTACTACTCTTTCAGCCCTCAGGTAGCGGATTATGAGAGGGAGCAGCCATGGCTCCAGCAGGGAGTGCGGATCGCAATCCAGCCCTTACTGGCCATACTAACGATATCGGAAAAGGCCTATGCGGGCCTGCCTGGCGAGTATGGCGCAGTGATAGCCGGGCTCACGGCCAGTTCACTAATAGGCGGCGTCTATCTATGGCCCCTCGCTCTACTGCCTATTCGCATTGGTATATCTTCTAGAACCAGCCTGAAAATATTGGTCGCAGTGATTCCTGGCTCAGTTTTAGCTATCATTGTTGGAATTGCTATCGGAAGTACAACTGCGCTCATGACTGCCGCCTCTGCGCTTGTAGTCTCTGCTATTGCAGCATCATCGTTGACAGTCGCTATAGTGGCTCGCTTTGTGCTAATGAGATTCAAAATAATTCGAGATCGTTACAGTCGCTAGATCTTGCCAATAGTGCTATCACGGGCGGACACATCAGCCTGACTTCCAGCTAAAAGCGCGGATCAGGGCACAGGCAGCAGTAGGCCACATCAGCCCCAATGATATAATCTGTGTGTGATTTTACATGACGGACTGCACCGAATAGAAAAAAGATAGGATCCAGAATGCTACTGGATGCCTAGGTTCGGAAATGAAGCAACGCTTATTCCCAGTTCACCTTGGAGCCTGCGGATCTTGGTCGCGTATTCCCTCATCCTCGCGTTGTCGCCCTGGACTTTTGCGATCCTGTATCCCTTCCAGGCCTTTCTCAGTGCGCCCCAGCTCTGGCCGGTCGTAAAGTCGCCTCTCTTCCCGGTTAGAAGTTCAGATATGCTTTTCATGCTGCTGAGATGATTACAAAAGGGTACTTACAACCGAGAGTCAACATTCTCTTATCTATTAGTGAGGAAATCGAGAATAGCATCAAAGATCGATAGTTCTGGCGCATGTAGCTGAGGCGTAATCCTGAGTGCCGAAAGCGCGGAATATGGAAGATCATAAGGCTTTGCAGAAATTCAGGCTAAAAGAAAGGGAATGCCCCTCTATCCTGGAAACAATTCTATCTCGCATGAGCCGACAACGGTGTCGCCCCAGGTAATGTCTTGTTTGTACATTCCTCCGTTGACAAAGTCCACTTCCTTGAAATAGCAAGCAAATCCACCAGTAGTGTCAATACGCCTTGTCTCGGTAACAGGTGTTGCTTTAGAAGCACCAGGCTGGACGACGTAAGTCGTTGAACTGCCTTCCTCGATCATATTACCTCCTCCAATGACAGACAAAGTATTCAAAACCAGACTTCCTTCAACAATTATCTGAACACCGCCACTCCTAACAAAATTATATTCTCCAATATACTCGGTCAGAGGATGCTCTGGTGTCCCCGTTATGACCCTGGTCCGCGTCTGCTCGGCACTTCCAGTCCCATTGCCGCTGATCGCGCTGGTCCCGGACGGAACTTTCACGAAAAAGCTGCCGCCGCCCGACTGTTGCTCCTTTTGTTCCCAGCACGCTTGATATGAGTTGCAGTCATCGCCAGATGATGTCTGGCTGTATGAAACTCTATATTGAATGGTCCCATTCAATCTGGTCGCAGGCGGCTCTGGCGGGTCGCACCTGACAACTGCTTTTCTTGCGTCATCCACCCAGCGTTCGCTTACTTGCTCCAGAGTTTTGTCATTCCACTTGGCAACAGAGTCAAGGAATATCTTGCCTGCGGCATTGGCTCCTGTGAACTTTGCGCCCGTCTTTGCAGCCAGGTTCAGCCCCCTTACCGCTGTTATCTCGGTGACTTCCGACCTTGCTTCTCTTAAGGCGTCAAGCGTCTTTTGCTTCTCCTCTGGGTTCTCTTCAAATGTCTTCTTGGTAAGCGGGTTTGTGGGGTTATTCGCGCAATTTTCCAGTGAGTCCAGCTCTGAGAAATACGACCTTGAATCTCTAATTTTAGCGAGGTCTATTGCATTTCCCAGAGCTCCCAGGATGGGACCAAATTTGTCGCTGACCTTGCCAAGGCCTTCCTTTATGATGCCCTTGATCACCGTTTCAAAAACTGCACCCGACGCGCCTCCTGACGCTGCAGCGGAAGGCAGCAGTCCGACCTCCGCTGAAGTCGACGACACTGAACCTGATGACTGTAAGCTCGCCTTCAACTCTTCCGGCATCGCTTCATATGGCACAAAGTAACGAAGTGTGAACTGTGCTACTCCACCGATCTCTTCAAAGGAATATTCTACATCATAGACTTCACTCCCGGTGGCAGCCGCCGCCTGGAGCTCTGCCTCAGTCGGAACGTAAATTTGATCTGGAATTGCCGTGATCTGTGCGTCCCATGCCTGCTGATCAGGAAGAGTCTGTTCATAGTTCAAGTATGTGTTGTCATAGGACTTGATCTGGGTGTCTGTCTGCGCGATGAGAGATGCCGTGTCTTCATCCAAGCCTTCTTCGGCCATCAGTCTGCTTACCGTCGCAGGATCGATGTTTGGACTATCGGGGCTTGTATTCGTGTTATCGTTTGGGAAATTAGAAGTCAATGGGTTATCTGGAAGAGGAAGATTATTGGCCAACTGCTGCGGGAAGCCGCCAAAACTGTAAACGCCCACACCGATGGCTATCATGGTCGATACGGCTGCCGATATTATTCCAATGATGTTGAACCGAATGCGCAATCATGGTCCTGGGAATATATACGCTTTTTGGCCTACAGTAGGACGCTACCCGAACAGGTCGTAAGAATAGGATTGGCCAACTGGATCAGAACCTTGACTGGAAGGAGAAACCCCTTCCGCCAGCTGCCACGCGTGTGAGCCAAGTCAAGATTATCAAGTAGAATGTAAGATGAAATTTGCTGCGGCTGCTGATGGCGAGCCGATATGAAATAATATCGGCTAGGGCAACCGATACAAACGCATATCGGTAGCATCTATCCGATATGATGTCAGTAGCTTAACAGCCAGCTAAATCTCACATCAGGCTCCTCCTGAGCCTTTGACTAGAAAGAGAATCCTCCGCCACCATCCCCAGACCCTGCATCTGGGGCGCTGGTCCTGTCGCCATCAGCCTTCCCGGCAAGGCCGCATACAACTATTGCACTGCCATTCTGGCACTTTTTGTACCCAAATTCTTCAGCTGCCTTGTAGTTACCCAGCTTGTACGCTATTCGCCCCGTCAGAGGGAGCAATCCTCCTGTCATTGCCACAAGAGCCACCACCATGATTAGTGAATTCCATAGTGAGCCTTCTTGAAGTTTTACGAGCTGCGATGCTCCGAATACTAGCACACCTATCAAGGTAAACAAAAGGAACAAGAATATCCCCGTAATTGCAAGCCCTCCAGATGCGGCATCGCTTACATCGGCCCATTCTGCGGATAGGTCCTTCTGAATAATGCCAGTGGTGGTTGCTACAGGAGTGCTTGAGCCCAGTCTCGCCTTCAAACCAAGCAATGCTAATTTTATCGCATTGTATGTGATCATGTTGCCACCAACAGCGTAGCATAGCGCGCCTACGGCTATCGGTATCTCGAACAGTCCAAAGTGAAAGTAAGCCGCAAAGCTGACCCCTCCGACCAGAACCAGGAAATCGATGGCGATGACAGCGAAAATGATTCCGATCTTGGCAGCCCAGTGCAGTTTGTGCTTTGGTAGATTGATTTTCCCAACGTTAGAAAGTGAAGGGACTGTCACGTTAATGATATCACAAAGTTTTATTTAAGTAATCTGGCGGTGCATTCAGACAATATGCCACTATTCGGATGATGTCATCCGGGGGCCATTAACTCCTGGATGATAGGACCCATTGATAATTCGCAATCGTCATAGAATATGTTGGTATTATCCAATGACTTGGGGCCGCTCCCGTTCTTATAGTTCCCACCAGTCTCAGCAACATCAAAGAAATTGCATCCGTACACCACACCACCAATTTGTCCAGTAGAACTAGGCACTATCCCATTATGAACATAACAGCCAGCAGGACTCTGGCTGATGGGCAAGTCGCCCACAATTTCGACGTTAACTTCTGCCAGTTCGTATACTCCATCTACCATTGTCCCTGACATGTGACGCTGAATGCGGACTTTCATTGTTGCATCTCCTCTGATGTCGACTACGCACTCACCGGCTGGGATCGTTGCATCAGGAGACCTGGTCGTGTCACTATAGAAACTGGTGGCGTTTCCCAGATAGTAGTTGTCCACTTGATAGAGTGAGCCACCCGAACCAGGGATGGGAAATATGTTTGTCACGTTAGCAGTAGCTACAAAAGTCACTTCACGAGGCGTCCCAGTGCTTCCGTCCTCAAAATAGCGTATCGTGACTGTTACCTGGTTGGGCTCGGGAGGCTTGCAAATCCTCCGCTCTGGCGGTTCGTATGATTCTCTTGGCCCAATAGTGTAGTAAAACCCTGGCTCATCGGGTCCGGGAGTGTGATCCCCAGATGGAGTAGATGGTGGAGGTGAGGGTGGGTCGTCTTCGCAAGGCGGCGGCCTGCATGGTGAATTTAATTCCGACAGGCCGGACATTTCGTCCTGAATCGCTCTTTCCATCAGCGCCTGCTCGACCATCGACGCAGCCATAGTCACACCATCAATGATTGGGTTATGTCCAACGAGACCCGCTACACCGTTTACCACGGAAGCGCCGGCCATCGCAGCCGAGGAGACACGAAGTCCTTCCCGGGCCGATTCGATTTGTTCAATAGCCTGGTCAAAACCGGGGTCCCCTCTCGGATCGTTGAATCTTGGGATGTCGGGGTTTCTGACGCAATCCTCGTAGTATTGGAGCCAAAGACTTCTCGTATCGTACTGATTGTCTATCGTATACAACTCGTAGCCCGCGAGCCCGGTACCTAATGCGCCACCGATCCTTACGAGCCACTTAGTGTTTACCCGTGCATTATCAGCCAACTCGTACCTGGTCCTGATTTCATCAACCATTCGCCTGGTTTCAGCATCATGAAACGCAGCCTGCTGGCGTCTTAGTTCGACTGCCTCCGGTGTAAGGTGTCTATTGACTTCTTGCACTACGGGATCGTTGGGAGCCTGATTAGTAATTTCTCTTCCCTCCTCAAAAATACTCTCGTATGCCCTCTCCCGTTCAAATCTTATGGAGTCTGCTTCGGCATCCGCCAGCCTTGCGTCCATGTCAGCAGAGGCGGCCGATGATTCCGCAGATCTTATTGCGGTACGTTCCATCCCTACGCCCGTAGTTTCTGTGGTGGCCGAAGCATACTGCATCCCAGGGAATTGAAGGTCCGCGGGCTGCAGATGTGGATCCTCCCAGCCCAGCTGCTGTATCAGCTCGGAGTCAAGAGAGTCGTAAGGGAGGAAATAAGATGTCTTTGTTGCATTAAAGTCAGGGCCTGAGTAGAACGTGGCATCCTTCAGATAGACCACGGTTCCAAAATGAGTGTACAACTTGTCCGCCTCAACCGGGACATAGTTCTCGCCGGGGGTGACAGTTATCCTGACATCATTAATCAGCCCTGACGGCAAAGTCTGGGTGTAACGCACGTAAGTGCTGTTGCTTTCATGGAATTCTGTCTTTATGGACGAGAAGATTCTTGCCGATTCTTCTGGCCAGCCAGCTCCAAGAAATGTATTGTAAATCGTCTGTTCCTGGGTGGCGTTGGTGGATGCATCTGAAACGTTCTGGTCATCAGCAGTATCATTCTCCGAAGCTGCTGGATTATCCAAAGCAGGTGTTTGCGCATTCTGCTGTGGAAGTTTTGTAAATGAATAGAGCCCGATGCCAATAATGGCTGCTGCAATGATCCCTGCCGCTGCAACTATGGCAATGAGCTTTCTCAAACAATCGTATGGAAATATGCCTGTATTTATTCTTGTTACCATGAAACGGATCAATGAATGGGCAGGTGGTATTAGGACCAAAACCCCCAAGTTGATATGCGAGCACGTTGTACGTTAGTCATGAAGCAAGGGTATCGCAAAATCACCTGTTCTCAATGTGGCGCAGTTGCCGGGTACGTTACTATCCAACCCTACACAGCCACAGTCGTCAAAGCGTACTGTGATGATTGTTACAACACATTGACTTAGCCTGAAGTCGTCCAGCTAAAAATCAGGGCGCACTGTTCTTGGTATGAACTGATTAGTGGGCTGATAATGAAATGTTGTCAAAGGGCAATGGTAAGCATCACAGTTGGCAAGGACACTGTAACAATAAGACTTCAGGGGCGCAAGAATTTCTTGCGATCAAGAGCAAGATCATTATTCCACTTCAAAAATATCACCAAGGTCTCCATAGAAAAGGTAAAACCATTGTGGCTTCCAGAAATTAGACTCCGAGTTCACCTCCCCGGCATCTTCATGGCCGGAACTTTTTGGTTGAAACGCGGCGAGACGTTTTACTATGTAAGGGATTTCTCAAATTGCACACCGGACACGTTCCTTAATAATGTGCCACGGAGCTGACCAAGCATTCAGATCAGATCTTCGCGGGCGACCTGAATTACGGAAAACGTTTATGAGTCGCCCGTCAGGTAGAGCGTCAAGTGTTCCTTAGAGGACTTTTTTTCGCCCTGCTGCTAATCGCGGTCCGCCTTCCTGCTGTGGATTTCCCGGAGGCCTCTGCACAGGGTGGCGATCTCGCTGGCACCAAATGGGGGGTGGAGGCGACCTATGAATGGAATCAGCGTGAATTCACCACCTTTGCAAGATTCGTAGGTGAGGTCGAGCTCTTCCAGACAGGCCTGGATGACTACTTCCTTCTTAATGGCACGGGCTCTGGTGACTGGAGATTTTCTTCCAACGAGGATGACAGTCCATGCGAGCCCTATAGTGGGAATGGCCAGATAGACGTTGTAACCTTTTCAGGTAGCGTCAGTGTTGCTACACTTGATGACGGTAAAACTGAAACCCATGTCAGTATTGGAGGCGTACCGGGAAGGGATCCCTCTGGAGCTGATATTGAGAAATACATTATTGAACAAGAGATAAACTGCCACAATCCCTACACAGGTGAGTCGTGGACAGAGAAAAAAGCAACACCACCTCCAGGCATCGCCGGTGCCTCTGGCACGATGGCAGAAATGATGAGGGGAGTGGAAATGAACACCGACCTCAGCTCGGCAGAGCCGGGCGCTTTTGTTAAAGTTACAGCCAAGATTTCTCCACCGGGCGTCACCTATCGCGTATATGGAACCGTGAAGGACAGCGAGGGCAACGCGCTTTCCGGATCCAAACTGGTCGTGGGGGATTTTGAGACCATCTCCACTAATGGGGAAATAAAGAAGCTCAGTCAATCAAAGCCAGAATTTGAAGACGATACAACAGCGTCCAAGGACAACGCAGAATACGAGTTCAAGCTTGAACGGCCTGCTGACAAGCTCGCTGTGAAGCTTTTGGTTGTATCGCTGCTATGGTATGACGATAATGGTGAATTTGCCATTACCAACGGGGAAATTGTGAGCGGAAGGTACATCCCCGTCTACATTCCGATATGCGTTGACCATTCGGGGATAAATTGTGTAAAGTGGGAGAAGACCGGAGATGGCTTTGAGGCCAAGGTTGATTTCGTCTACGGCAAAGCGCTTCAGCCCGTTCCCTTCATAGAACTGGAGGATTGGCAGATGGGCTCTTCGGGAAGTATGGGTCAGCTGATGGCTGAATCGGCCAAGGTCTACTACAACAGTTATCGGGCCATGAAATATTTTGAGGGTCTCAAAGGGGTTGCCGTCAGCTTGAACCCCGTCATGATCCAAGTAAGATATCAGGAAGCAGGTTGTACCTCTGCAGAATATGACGCCGCGGCGATGGTCGACAGGGACTTTAAGTCATTTGGCGATTTGGGCAAATTCTTGAGCAAAGTAGAAGCCACAGGCTCCAGGATCAAAATTTGCGACACAAGAAGCCTGGCCACCTGGAGGGACATACCTGTGAACCGGGAATGGCACGAGCTCTCCCATTATTTGAACTTCAACATGTACATCAACTTTGACCGCAAGCCCTACACAAATCATGCAGGCTATGAGAATCCCTCGACTAATGATTCGCTGGCAGAGGGATTCGCAGAGTTTGTTGCAATGCTTATCGCCGAACACTATGGGTCCAGAGCCCCATATCAGTATCCGATTTATTCATCCCCTGGCGTAAATCTTGAAACCGACTACAAAGTCTGGGGCGGCGCAGTATTTCTGGAGGAGGTACCAGAGACAGGGGGTCGAGAAGTCGTCACCATTCTCTTACCCTTCAGAGACGAGGAATATGCAATAGCTGGAATCCTGTGGGACCTGCACGATTCTGGTGTGGAGAGTAACCCGAGATTTGTAAGCGGCCAAGATGCCAACGGAGCAGATATCTGGGCGGCGACATCGAAGATTTATCCCAATCCAAGTGACAGAGTATCTCTTCCAGGCGACGCAATCCTTGGCGTTATCAGTGCAAAAAAACCCC